>NZ_JAYGHR010000006.1:0-142154 GCF_034932365.1 Limnoraphis robusta BA-68 BA1
ACAGGCGGTTGTTGGTGGATGTTACCCAGTTGCAGAACTGCGCCCAAACGTTGGCGCTTTCGCGCTGCTGTAAGGTAGTTGTCATGTTAGGTATGATTGCTATGTATTTTTCGAGGTTCGTCGGTAGGTGTTTGTTCCTGCCGTTATTACTATATTAATCGAATTTTGAGTTTTGTAAAGGAGTTTAACGAAAGTTTTTTTAATGTAAAGTATCAGGAAAACTAATCAAAACGCAAAAAAGCGTTAGAGTGTCTTTGGGGTAAGGATATTAGCCGATCGCATGGGGAAACGATCCCCTAAAGCCAAAACCGGATATCCTGAAGGCTGAAGACTAAGCGCAGAAAAGCAATTCAATCGTTACTTTTATTCATAAAGGTCATTCCCTGCAATGAGTGAAACAACACTGTCACTATTTTGGCAACTGGTGGGATGGGTATTTGCCCTAAATGCTGAGGCTTTCCGGGTCGTCAGCACAATTGGCCAAGGCTTAAGCATCGCCCTATTTATCGTCTTATTTGCGGGACTATCCCAAGCGATCGCCCAAAGCATTATCTTATTTATCAACCAAGTTCAGCCCATTCGGTATGTCTTCAGCCTGCTGATCAACGCCATTTTGTTTGTAGCGGGTTTTTTATTCTTGGTTTTCAGTACCTGGTTAATTACCCTCTTACCCGGATCAGTCAAAGTTAGCTTAATCACCTTGATCACCGTTTTAGGAATTAGCTACGCGCCCTTAGTCTTCAGCTTCTTAGGAACCTTGCCCTATCTCGGAGTTCCCCTACTCTCATTACTCTCGGTGTGGCATTTGCTAGCGATTGTAGTCGGGTTTGATGCGATTACTGGGATCGGAGTTGAGAAAGCCTTGGGTTATGTCGTCTTCGGGTGGATTATGTTGCAGGTCTTGCAACAAACGCTAGGACGCCCACTCGCGAACTTTGGTCGATGGTTAACGGATACTGTGGCTGGCGTCGATCTGTCCACTCGTCGTCAAGACGTTGCTCATATTGTTCAAACCCGCGCCCAAGAGTCCTCATCCGTTTGGCAAGAACAACTACGAGAACGAATTACAGAAATTCGACAACCCAACAATTTATCAGAATTCACCGCACAAACGACAGGAACAAAAAACAGACCCGTAAAATCGTCAACCTCAACAACAACAGCAACTCTTTCTCGACCTCCAGAAACAATAGAAAACCCTAAAACCCGGATCAACAGAACCCTAAACACGATTCTCGGCCTATTGGGAATGGCCCTGTTAACCTATGTGATCATCGTCTTTCTGAGGCCTGTGCGTGAATGGTGGTTTGGCTGGTACAGTAGTCTACCGACTGTGTTCAGGCTGACTTTCAAACTCTTCTGGATTGGTCTTGTTGCCCTGGTCGTCGCTGGAATACTCGCCCCCTTAGAAACCCTGGGTTGGTGGGCGGGTTGGTATGATGATCAAGTTGATACTATTGATAATGTAGGAGAACTCGCTGAACCTGTTGCTGATCCTAAAAACATCTCTCGCTACATTGTTTATTTGGATGGCATTGGTAAATCAAACTATGAATACTTACCCGATATTGAAGAATTTTTAAACACTTTAGCCCCAGCCTTACCGGATGATATTGCTCTAATTCGGGGAATCTTGCCCTATTCTGTTCTCAGTAAACCCCTTGATCAAGATAGACCTTTAGCTTTTTTCTGGAAACTCGCTGACCAAGCCAGAATTGCCAATCCCGCCAGTTTGCTGGGGTTATTAATTAATATCCGTAATGTTTTAATTGTCGGGGTTTCAGCCGATCAACGTTACGGGCCTCTCTATAATCAAGGAATTGCTCAAGTTGTCTACAACGGCTTAGTTAAAAACGGCTATCCGCTTAACAGCAGCATTCCCATTACCTTAATTGGTTATAGCGGTGGCGGTCAAATGTCTTGTGCTTGTGCTACCTTTTTAAAACGAGCCTTAAGCGCACCTATTGATGTGATTTCCTTGGGCGGTGTGATTAGTGGCAACTGTAATATTCTCAAACTCGAACACCTCTATCACCTCGTCGGAGACAAAGATGGAGTCGAACAAATAGGGCCTATCATGTTTCCCGGACGTTGGAAACTCCTTCTGTTATCCTATTGGAATCGAGCCAAACGACGGGGAAAAATCTCTATTTTCTCAATGGGGCCTGTCGGACATCAAGTTCCCGGTGGTATTCTTGACCCTAACGTGATTTTATCGGATGGTCGGAGTTCTCTCCAACAAACTATCGACTATATTAAAAAGATTGTACAAGGTGATTTACTTCCTCCCATAGATTTAAGTGCGGTTCAACCCAGCAATTATCAACTCTATCGCCAAGCTGATTTTAACCATCCTGATTACTATCCCATTGATCAAAGCGTTAATCCAAATCTCTACAAACCTATCGGGACTTGGATGGGACGGTTAATTTTACCAAAACTCGAAGAACGTCAACAGATCCGAGGGGTTTTATTTGAAGTTCATCATGGGGATGCTGACCATCAACATCTTATCGGACAAGTGGTTAAATTACGGTGGGTTGCTCATCGGGAAGTTCAAAAACGGGTTCAAGCGGTCACTCAAGATGTTCACTTCAGTGCTGATGCTGAATATACCAGCAAATATGGTGGACTGGTTCATCCTGTCCGTCTCAACCATTGGCAGCAAGTTGATCCGTTAGAATCTTTAGCAGGTTCTCATCCGGTTGATGATGTCATCGTCATGTTGGAGGGTGCAGTCAGCGTCGAAGAAAACCCCACAACCACTTCTAACTATCCGGTAACATTGGGAATTTATCACACTCCGATTCAAATTACTGGACGTTACTATGGTTTAATTCAATTTGTCGAACCCATTGCTGATACCGATCAATTTCGAGTCATTCACTTTAACCGGATTTCCCGTCAGTTTGACGGCCCTGAAGAACGGGTGCGTTTACCGCAAGTGGTTCTGGGGAAAGATTCTGCAAGTTATCCCTCTACAACCCATGACATTGAACGATCGCCTTTAAACGAAACAGGTTGGTATATCTATGGGGCTAAAGATAAAAATGGACAGTTTGTTGTTCAGTCCCTCGCTCCGCGATCTCTGTTGCGTCTGCAACCAGAGCAAGTAATATTTGGCAAAGCGGCTTCTCGCTACATTCGCTCACAGGCTTGGGATAATATTGTCGCGCAAAAAGGACGAATTTCTTCTGTATTGTGTTTAAATGGCGAGGATGAGTCTTCATCGGCGATTCAAAATGCAATTGATGCTTGGCAAGAAGGCGATCGCGCTCTTTTACTTCATACTTATGGGGGTATTGGGGGTAAAAACAAAGAACCTGCGGCATCTACGCCGATTTTCTTTGGACATTTTGCCTATGGGGTGGCGCAAGTGGTTCGTGATCCATTAGCCGATGAATTGCGCTTCGAGATTAGTTATCATCAGGTTTACACCCACAACCCCGATGGATTAATTGCCGGAACCCTACATTGGTCAAGGTATTTAGGCGATCGCCAATTCGGTTGGCTGGGAAGTCGTCCGGTTTGCGATATCTTGGTTAAACTGGATGCCTTTACCGGAGATTACGATTTTGAAGGTTTACAGCGATCGCCTCTAACAAGGATGTTGGCACAGTTGCAAGTAATGACTGCCCGTTATCGGATTGGAGATGGCACCGGAGGAACCTATGTTGGGCCTGCGAATAATTGCGCTCAAGACTCTAACCAAGCGTTATTTGCCAGTATTCAACAGACAAAAGCTATCATTCAATCGAATCAGGATTGGTTGCAAAATTGGGGAAGTGTTTATCCTCAACAAGCCGAACGTTTTGGACAGTTGATCAAGTTGGGCGCAGATCTCAAACGTGAACTGCAACCGTTTGGTAAACCTCGTCCCGACTGGGAGAATCAGGAGTATAATCTCGGCAGTACCTTAGAAGATGAACCCCTGAGAAATTTGGCGATGGGACTGGGGAGTTGGCGAACTTTGCTTCCCCGCAAAGCTAGTGATACGGTTGTTCAAATTTTCCTCAAGTACAACGCTTGCGTGTGGGTGCTACGAACCAATCAAGTTGGCGGATATGACCCGGATATTGAACCTGTTGCGCCGATGACGTTTTAGGGAACAGGTTACAGGGAAAAGGCTATCTTGCAAGAGGTGATGGGGTTACTTTTCACTTTTGACTGTCTCCTCTACTCCATGCACAGGAAAGCTAGATACATTAACCTATAGATGAAAATGCGTCCCGACAGATTTCTAAAAAACATGGTGAAACAGCTTACCTCGCCCTATTCTGCGACTTGGATTAGCAATCTGGCCGAAATCCCCAAATCTGAATGGGATACTTTGGCAATACCGTTAAAAACGCCTTTTTTTGAATGGGATTGGCTGCACAACATGGAAACCTCAGAAAGTGCAACCGGACATACGGGTTGGCTTCCGCATCATCTAACAGTCTGGCGTGATGGTCAACTGGTGGCTGCGGCGCCGTTATATATTAAAGGTCACAGTCGGGGTGAATTTGTTTTTGATCATCAATGGGCAGATTTAGCCTATCAGCTTGGGATTCAATATTATCCGAAAATGTTAGGAATGTCGCCGTTTACTCCGGCTGAAGGCTATCGATTTTTAATGGCACCAACGGAAGATGAAGAGGAATTGACGGCTTTTATGGTGCATGAAATTGATCAGTTTTGTATTCGTAATAATATTTCGGGGTGTAATTTTCTCTATGTTGATCCGCAGTGGAAAGCGTTAATGGAACGCCAGGGATTTACGGCTTGGTTACATCATAGCTATATTTGGACGAACCAAGGCTTTAATTCTTTTGATGACTATTTGCAGGTATTTAATGCCAATCAGCGTCGAAATATTAAACGAGAACGCAAAGCCATTGAGAAAGCGGGATTACAGTTAAAAACATTAACGGGAGATGAAATTCCAAAGTCTTTGTTTTCTTTAATGTATCATTTTTATGCGGATACTTGTGATAAGTTTGGCTGGTGGGGAAGCAAATATTTAACCCGAAATTTTTTTGAACAACTCCATCACGACTATCGCCATCGAGTGTTATTTGTTGGGGCTTATCGTGAACAAGATGAACGGGAACCGATGGGAATGTCATTTTGTTTGACTAAAGGTGATCGCTTGTATGGTCGCTATTGGGGAAGTTATCAAGAAATCGATTGTTTACATTTTAATGCCTGTTATTATACACCGATTGAATGGGCAATTCATAACGGGATTCAAACCTTCGATCCCGGTGCAGGTGGACGACACAAAAAACGTCGGGGTTTTCCGGCGATGGATAATCATAGTTTACATCGATTTTACGATAACCGTCTGAGTAAGATTTTAAAGTCTTATATCGACAAAGTGAATGCGATGGAAGAGCAAGAAATTGAGGATGTTAATCAAGATTTACCGTTCCGTCAGGAGGAGGAAAATCATTAGGATTTAGAATTTAGTGAGGGCGGGTTTATGTTGGTTGTTTGTGGGAAGAGATACATCTAGGCGGAACCCGCCCCTACAGCACTGGTGAGAGTTCACGGATCTAAAGGGGCTATTTCACCTCCCAAGTTGGGAGTCACTGGATTAGCCCCAGGTGTGTCTGAAGGCGGAGGAGACAATAAAAACGGGTTGGGGGGTGCGTCTGAACCTTCTGGGAAAGCGGGAAGCAGAGGATTTTCAGCATCCGGTGAACCGGGAGGAACTAAATTCGTGGGATTGCTTTGAGTGGGGAGTTCCGCCGAACTCGGTAAGGTAGCCAGGGCGACTCGTTCACCGCCAACTGCCCGCAACTTATCTAAGACTTGAACGACATCATTATACCGAGCATCTTTGGGTGCATATAATACCATTAATCCATTGGGATTCCAACGGCGAAATCGCACTAAAGCCCGATCTAATTGTTGATCATTAACGGCTTGCTGATCAATATAGGTTCTTCCCTGATCATCAATTCCGACAATCAACATTTTTTGGATCTGAGTTTCTCCAGTTGTCGCCTTGGGTAAATCGACATTAATCGCTTGCTGACGGGTTAACTGAAGGGCTGCCAAAATAAAAAAGGTCAGAATACAAAAGACCACATCAATCAAGGGCAGGAGTTCAATCCGAGCGTCATCGGGGGAAGAATCAAAATTCAATTTCATAGGTCGCTCTTGGCTGGGTTTGTAGAGAAGTGTGCTGAAAATTGTCAGAGAAGCAAGTCTCCGCTTTCAAAAAGTGGATCAAATTTTAGTTGATCCGATCTTCTTCTTCGTCGGGTTTTTCATCATCTTCTAGATGTTCAGAAGTTTCAACGGATTGAATTTCAGTATTTCTCTGAATTTCTGTGTTTCTATGATTCAAAGAACGTTCTTCTGATTCTTCGGATTTGTCTAGGTCGATTGTAGAAGCATGGCTGTTATTATTAAAAGCATGATTCCTGTCTGCTTCATACTCAAGTTGTGCTTCTTGATTGCGAATCACTTGTAACTGAGATTGCACCTGGGGCCAGTCTTGACGATAGAGTAACTCTAACTCATTACCAACTTTACGAAACACCTTAATCTGACTGAAAGAGAGTGCTTGAAATAAACGATAAAACGTTAAGCTGACAATTGCCACAATCAAACCGGTAGCGGTAGTAATTAACGCTTCGCCAATCCCCAAGGTTACATCCGAAGCTGAAGAAGTTCCAATATCACCCAAGCGAATCGAACCGAGTGAGTTAATCAAACCTAAAACCGTACCCAACAAGCCTAACATCGGAGATAAAGCAATGACCGCTTCTAAAATTTTGTCACCTCGTCGCATGGAAGCGAGTTCATCATCGGCGGCGGCTTCTAACGCCAGTCGAAACAACTCCGGATCTGGATTATTCAGGCGTAACGGGGCATACAGAAATCGACCAACGGGTCGGTTACTCGCCTGTCGGGTGGCTTGATAAGCGACTCCCCACTGTCCTCGACGGGCTGCATCCACAACTCTGTTGACAATTTGCTGTTCCCGAGTCAGGGTATTGGCCCAAAACCACAATCGTTCAATAATGGTACTAACAGATAAAATCGATAATACCAATAGCGGCCACATCGCGGGGCCACCTTTCGCAAAGATTTCTTGAATATCCATTGATTAGCACTCCTCTACAACAGGCTTAACCCCAAGTTTGAACTTTGTAACCGCAAACGAGATCCGACCAAAGCACTCTCAATTTTAATCGCTTGCCAGGGATTGACAAGTCTAAATCGGCGATGGTCAAATTTTCCAACAGTTCTAGAAAGGCTACCATTACTTGAACTCGGCAAAATTGGAAATCTTACGCTAAACTTTAACAGCATATCAGTTGATTATTTATAACTACACTTACTATCTTGACTGGTATAAATCCCGATGGGTTCTATGATCTAACCCCCAACCCGGATATTTTTCAGATCGAGGCAAATTTGCTGACGAACCTGGCGGGTGGGTTGCGGGGTTTAGAAGGCGATGACCGAATTATCGGATCGGAAGTTGCAGAAATCATTAACGGCAATCAAAATAACGATACAGTAGTTGGTAATCAAGGCAATGATACCTTATTTGGCGGAAAGGATTCTGATGTCTTAAGTGGAGAGGAGGGAGAAGATCAACTCTTGGGAAATTTGGGAGACGATCAACTCTTGGGGAACTCGGGGAATGATACCCTGTGGGGCGGAAAACAAAACGATATCTTGACGGGAGACGAAGGAAACGACTGGTTAAGCGGTGATTTCGGTCAAGATACTTTAAGCGGGGGTGAGGGAGAGGATATTTTTGTTTTGGCTCAAGATTTGAGTCGCACTAATATTACCACTTCTGATTTTATCGAAGATTTTGAGATCGGTTTGGATCAAATTGCCCTAACAGATAGTTTAACGGTTGAGAATTTGAGGTTAGAGACGGTTATGATTGGAGAAATTATCGCGACATTAATTGCAGTTGAAAGTACAGGCGAAGCTTTAGCAACGGTTTCGGGTGTCTCGCCCTCCCAATTGAATAACGAACAGTTTATTGTATTAGCAGATAACAATTCTATCACGACCGAAACCCTCAGTCCCACACCCATAGAGATCGAGGTTGAAGAATTACCCCAACCCTACGCCACCGAAAGCGCCAGCAACTCTCCCCAAGTGATTCCTATTCCTGAAAATCCCGTTTTAAAGGTTCCTGAAGGCTTCACGGTTAACGTGTTTGCGGAAAATTTAAACGACCCCCGATGGTTGGCGTTAACCCCAGATGGGGATGTCTTGGTAACGGAAACACCAGACAACCGTATTCGTCTGTTGCGGGATGAAGATGGCGACGGTGATGCGGATGTTTCTAAAACGTTTGCTGGACCGGAAAACGGGTTAAACTTGCCTTTTGGGATGGCGTTTAGCGAGGATGCTTTTTTTGTGGGAAATACAAATGCGGTGTTAAAGTTTCCCTACCGTATCGGTCAAGAACAACTCGAAGGCACCGGAGAAAAAATCACCGACTTACCCGGACAAGGTTACAATCAACATTGGACGAGGAATGTGGTGATTTCTCCCGACGGACAACAGCTTTATGTTTCGGTGGGTTCGGCTTCTAATGTAGACCCAGAACCTCTACCGAGGGCGTCAGTACAAACGATGAATTTAGATGGTTCTAATCAACAAACTTTTGCTTGGGGTTTACGAAACCCAGTTGGGTTAGATTTTCACCCCGTAACAGGTCAGTTGTTCACAACCGTAAATGAACGAGATGGACTGGGCGATAATTTGGTCCCCGACTATTTAGCAGGGTTGAATTTTGGCGAGTTTTATGGTTGGCCTTACGCTTATATTACCCCGAATAATATTGACCCTCGTCGGGAGGGAGAAAATCCCGATTTAGCCGCAAAAACCACAACGCCGGAAGTGTTATTTCAGTCTCATTCGGCGGCGTTAGGGTTACAATTTTATGATGGGGAAACGTTCCCCGAAAAATATCAAAATGGGGCGTTTGTCGCGTTTCGGGGAAGTTGGAACCGTGACCCTGGAACGGGTTATAAATTGGTGTTTGTTCCCTTTGATGAAAACGGTCAACCGACGGGAGAATATGAAGATTTTCTCACAGGTTTTTTGATTGATCCTTCTGTTCCGAAAACTTGGGGGCGCCCGGTGAGTGTGTTGACAATGCCGGATGGTAGTTTACTGTTTACCGAAGAAGCGAATGATCGCATTTATCGGGTTCAATATCAAAATTAGAACGCTCTAAAACCCGACCCTAACCCGATCTTTGAAGGAGAGAAATTTGGTAGGATCTATGTCTACAGAAACTCAAAACTTAAAGCAAAAAGCCGTTATTGTTGGTGGGGGGCCAGCAGGTTTTGCCACCGCATTAATGTTAGCAAAGCGGGGTTGGTCGGAAATTACCGTATTAGAAAAACGTCCCTCGGCTGATTTTTATGAACCGGATAAATCCTTTAATTATTTAATTGATGGTCGGGGGCAAAAATTTACTGATTTATTGGGTTTTACTGAAAAGTTATCAAAAATTGGTGTTCCCAATACCGAGTTTTACTTAACAGAAATCAAAGCGGATGGCACTTGTAAAACTTCAAAAGTACCCGTTGTAGACCCCAACCGAAAAACGGCTTATTGGTTGCCACGTCGAGCATTTTTGCAGTTGCTTTATCAAGAAATAGAGGAAAATTGGCAGGGTTGTATTCAGGTTTTATTCAATACAAAATGTGTAAAACTTGACTCAAGTGTTGAAGAAAATTTGGGGAAATCTAAACTAACCGTTTTTGCTCAAGAAATTAATAACGAAAAAGTTGTCACATTTGAAGCCAATCTCTTAGTTGGTTGTGATGGGATTAACTCTGTTGTTCGGGAAACTTTAGATCGCTGGGAAAACTCGGAAACAAATCAATTTAAAATGCAGTTGTTTCCCTCTGCAAGTTCGGGTTTGAAATACAAAGTTTTGACTCTATCGCCAAACTTTCCCCTCGATAATAATAAGTCTAAACGGGCAGTTTGTACAATGGCTTATGCGATTCGTTCGGCCTTTACAGACCCTCAGCGTTGCTTATCTCTGGGTATTTTACCTTTTGCTGACCCCAACGAACCGAGAACCGCAAATATTATCAGACCACCCGATCATCAAATTTGGAAAATACAAGACGGCGAACAGTTGTATACATTCCTAGAAACCGCTTTCCCCCAGTTGCCAATACCTGAAATTGTATCGCCCGAAGAAAGCGAACGTTTTGCAAAAAGTGAAGGTGGATTTTTTCCCGTCCCTCAATATTGTTCTGGGTTGCATTGGTTAGTATCGGCTAAAAATTATTCAAGTGGTGTGGTATTATTGGGGGATGCTGTGCATTGTTTTCCCCCGGATATTGGACAGGGGGTTAACTCGGCATTGGAGGATGTTTGTATTCTCAATCAAGCCCTATCTCAAAGTAATGATAGAATCTCCGATGCTTTGCCATTATATCAGTCTTGGCGTTCTCCCGATTTGAAACCTTTAATCCGTCTGGCTCAAACGGCTTTTCCCTGGCAATATAATCAAGATATTCTTCGGAAACGACTGTGGATGATTAACTTTTTGCTCCGGTTATTGTTGAGCCGAATTTTACCTTTTATTTTCAGCCCTCCCGCTTTTATTTTAATACAGAATCATCAACTCAGTTATCGTGAAATCTGGAATAGGACGGAAAAAACCACCAAAATTCTTTATCTATTGCTTGGGTTGATATTGGTGGGGAGTTTATTGATTTTATCTTTCGGCTATATCATAAATTAAACTAATCAATAACTGGGTTTAGCTTCTAAAGTTTCTATCAATACCCCAAAATTTACAAAACTTAACTCAAGAATAATTCTCAATAAGCAACGAGCTTGCGTTGTTTCAGCCTTTATGGTATTCTAATCTGTGAAAATAATTCCTGATTGGTGTGACCAATCAGGAATTTTGCTTGGGTATAACGCCTCAAACCCTTATTTTTCCGTTAGTTTATCCCGTCGCACCCCCCAAATTAACACCCTCATCTCAACCGACGACGCACCAATTTTTACCTCTCTCTTTTCACTAGCCTTGACAAAAATCTATAAATGTGCATACTCGCAGTCTGATTTGATAATTTCCGGAATATTTTGTCTGAAGTTTCGGGAATTCTCGATTCCGATGATGTAGGGCTTTTTAGCCAATTTGGGTATTTCTCTATTCATTCTAACCTTTAGGGGTGCAAAAGGCTAGCACCCGAAATAAATAGATTTCGCGGAATTGAAATCTGGTGTAAATTTACCCGTTTACAACATTAATCGAGGGGAACCAATGAACTCTTTTGCAACAGTAATGAATTTGCTGCGAGAAAGACAGCAATTTTTAGAAGATATTCGTCTGGGCGTTAAACTCAAGCCAAAACTTGTAAATTTATTCATTTCAAGCTCGGTTTTTTTTGGAATTTACGGTTTAATTATAGGTTCGTCGAGTAGCTTTTTACAAGCTCTTTTTTCGGCGATTAAGCTTCCCGCTCTTTATTTGCTTACCCTGATTATTTGTTTTCCAACGTTATATTTTTTCAATGTGATGTTTGGGTCTAAGCAAACCTTTGAACAGTATTTAACGCTATTAATGACAGCGATGGCTGAAATTAGTGTTTTACTTTTGGGGTTTGCGCCTGTCACGTTCTTTTTTATGTTGAGTACCCAAGATTATCAATTTTTTAAACTTCTCAATGTGGCAATTTTTGCTCTGACGGGATTTTTAGGGATAAAATTCTTTTATGATGGAATGCAATTTATGTCTGAAAAAGATGAAGAAGGTCATAAGCTGCGTTTAAATATTTTGCGCTTTTGGTTAATTCTCTATGCTTTTGTGGGGAGTCAACTGGGATGGACGTTAAGACCTTTTTTTGGTGCGCCGGGAGAACCTTTTCAACTGTTTAGAGAACAAGATAGTAACTTTTATGTGAATGTTTTAGAATCCTTAAGTCAACTCTTTCAATAAACATGAATTATGACTTCAATTGTTTGATATTTTCTGAAGAAGAACTGGATGAATTAACAGGTTTATCTCGGGAGAGTTTAACGGGTACTCTTTGTCAAAACAAGGGAATTAGACAAGCTGTTTTAAGGAAGATTTGGTGCGATCGCCAAAAACTATTTTCCTTCATTTCAACAGAAATAATCGCATTATTTCTCAGTCTAATTCTCGCTTTTCCTCTGACATTACTGCTACTCGATAGAACAATAACTCCTGATCTTCAAACAACCATCCAGTTTTTACTCAAAGCTATTGCTTTATCTTTTGTTCTCACTCTAGTTGTTAATTTAGGAGTTTGGTTGAAGTTAAAACCTCTGCGAAATGTCTTGCATTTAATGGATGAAGTGGAAAAATACAATGATACAGTCAAAGCGGTTGAAATTTTAGATCAGTTAAGGAGAACCGGAAACGTACAAGAAAATCTCGTTAACCGAGAAGAAGTCATTCAAGCCTTAAAAATTACTCGAGAGAGTTTAGAGAGTGCCTTTCAAACTGAACGAATACTTCGAGAACATCAAGACTTTATTGATCGCCGTTATGAATTATTCGCTCATTTAGAAAACAACTTAACCGCTTTAATGACCTTCAACATGACCAACCAAGCCAATGAATATGGAGAGTTACTCAATGAAGCCTTACAAATTGGGATCAGTGTTCATCGAGAAATCCAAAAAATGAAACGAAATTAAAAAAGACTCAAAAACTTTCTGTCTATGTCTTTGTGTCGAGCGTGTTTTTTTTCACCTACAAGCAAAAACAAGAGGCTTCAGCCTCCTGTTTAGTTTTTATGAGTTTTTATTAATTTGAGGGCTAACTTTCGCTGTAAAATTAGCTTTTGCGACTGATAACCTTCTTTCCGAAAACTACACCACCGA
The DNA here is from genome assembly GCF_034932365.1 of Limnoraphis robusta BA-68 BA1. Lineage (NCBI taxonomy): Bacteria > Bacillati > Cyanobacteriota > Cyanophyceae > Oscillatoriales > Sirenicapillariaceae > Limnoraphis > Limnoraphis robusta. The sequence goes on from NZ_JAYGHR010000006.1 coordinate 12,859, forward strand.
GAGTTAATAATCCTAACAGGGTTCCGGGTTCAGGAACTTCTTGAGGTTCAGGTTCATCAACGAATTGTTTGGAAGCAACAAATAAAGAGGCGTGAGATAAACCTTTTCCTTCGCCATTATTTTCGTTAACTTCAACGCCTAAAGTGTTGAAGAAACCTCCTGTAATGGCGCTATCAAGATTCTCGAAGTAGTAAGCACTCCAAGAGGTTGAAGATTTGAGGCTGAGAATAAATGGGCTTTCGAGTGCAGTGCTGAGACTCCAGTTTCCAGAGTTGCTACCGGGCGCAGTGATACCAAATGGACCTTTATTTCCGTCAGACTTTCCAGATAATTCCCAATCCCAAGAACCGATTTCTTCTCCAAACAAGTCACCACTCTCGAGTAGAGTTAACAAAGGATCACCTGCACCTGTATCATTCCCTTTATAACTACCTGCACATTTTGTGGCTCCGTAAACATTACCGAGTGCGTCTGTAGCGTTTACGGTACCTGCTTCACAACTTAAACTTCCTAAAGCTTGCTCTACGATTTCCTCATTTGCTAAAACGTTATCGTTATTCGGTTTATTGGGATTTGTATTCCCATTGTCTGACTTTGCTTGTGCGGGGGCGGCGATTGCTCCGATAACAACAATAGTAGCGAGTAATCCAGAAGTTAATAATTTGTAAGACATAGTTTTTATCTCCGTTTAACTGTCAATTGTTGACATAGACTGGTTGGGATTGGTTTGCTGTATCCCTTAGTGGGTCAAAGCCTTTTCTTCCCTAGTGTTAACTATATTACTTCTATTTTACGAGAACTGTCTAGTTTTTTTTGATACTTTTACGGTATCTTTACACCGAATTTATCAGAGATTTAATTTTACCTAAAACCTATGTAAAATTAGGGTTTACGGCTTCTTTAAAACACTTTTTAATCTCTATAAATTACATAAGTATTGAATGAATTGATTATTGAATATAGTCAAAGTCAGTAGAAATTCTGAGGATACAAAGTATTATTTATTACAACTGTACTTAAGTAGACTAGGAAAAGCCAAAAATAGCGATAAACAGATCCTTTGTCTATCCCCAGAATTTTCGGAGTCAATTTTGAAAAAATAGGTAGATTTGCTCTATATTTCAAACAAGTTCAAGGGGTTTTTTGATTAGCTGACCCCTAAGCCTGAGTCCTGAATTCTAAAAATCTGGACTGTGTTCTGTATCCCAACACTCTCCGTGCAACCAAATTCTTCCCGTTTTTTGGCAGTCGGCTTGATTTGTTAGCCAAGGAATAGATGTCGGCGCCACCATACCGGAAGGTGAACCCCATTTTAAAATAAGATAGATAGACATGGCGATGGTAAAGGCGAAGCTTCCCAAGGTAATCGCCATAACGAGAATATTCAAGGGAGTCCACAGGCGATGTTTGTGACGTTCAAGTTGGTTGCGTTGACCATTGCGACGTTCTCGACCGGCTAACAGGACCAAATAAAACTTTAAACCCGGAATGGGAACGGTTAGACGCAGGTTAACAGCATGATTATTTTGCCAGGGTTGAACCGTTCGGGCTGTTACCAACGCTTGAGTAATTGCCATCACTTGTTCTTCGTTTAAATTAGAATTGATAAGTGCCTGGGTAATCACAGCAGCCTGTTCTGGAGTCAAAACCGTAGAAACTTCCTGAGATAATCTCAGAACCTGTTTTCTATATTGATATTCTTCTTGCGGTTGGTCGGGTTCCATTGGGAATTAAATTTTAAAGACTACAAGATCTTTCTTATCAAAAAAGTTGGTGATTGAGAAGAAATTTAAGCTTTTAATTGTCAGATTTTGACTAAGGTTGACTCATCTTTTCTAAAGCCACTTGTAACGCTTGAGTCAAATTCTCCACCGCTTGACGCCGACTTGCTTTATAATCTGACCATCGTTGAGAAATAGAAATCGGTTTCCCGACTGTCATTTGCACTCGTCGTTTTCCTAAGTAGGGGGTTTTGCAGGGGTTTGCACCTTTGAGTCGGGCAATCATCGTCCAAACAATTGTAGTAATTTCTGCGAAACGCTCATAAGTAGGATTTTCCTGCACGTATTTCCCACTAACAGCAACAAAACTTTCAACTAATCTCATATGCCACATTCGTAGACTGGCTTCTTCTGCTATGCGATTGGCTAATCCTCGTTCGACAGGTGACAACGCTTCCACATCTTTGATATCTTCTCTATAAATATAATCCCATCCGGTTTGTTCGATGCGACGACAACGCTCTGTTAAACTGCCTTTGGGTTTAATCCCAAAGTAACTTTCTGCTACTTGTAAAGCAATATCTAACAGTCTTTGTAACCGCACGGGTAATTCTTCGCTACTCTCTTTGGGGATATGTTGATGGTAATATTGACGATAGAAATTCTCCATCAAATCTAACAAATAATTCCCTAAGTTAATCAGACGGGGATAGAGTGAACTGGGTGTCGCTTGAGAATTATAAGTCCTTAAACCACAGTCACTTTCCATTTCAGATAAAAGTTGGGCGAGTGCTTCCCAGTTATCTTTAATATAATGATATTGAATGCCTAATGGCACCATGAAAACTTCTTCTGTTCGGTTGGCTTTTTGCAGATCTTCGACACACCAAAACCCCAATTGTGCAATTCCGGGTTCTAGAGGACTAACCCGATAATTATGACCATTTGTGGCACCTTCGGGGGCGGCTGCTATTGGAAAACGACCATTTACAAATAAATCTCGGGCTGATCTTAACCCTTGACGATCTAGTTTTCCCCGTAATATTGAAGTTCCGCCCAATTTGGGAAATAACCAAGTTACATAGTTTCCCGCCCATAACGGAATACCCCGATCATACATAAAATGAGCATGAATGGGAGGTTTTAAAGAAATTCCTTGTTTTTTTGCCTGTTGGGGAATGTGACGCCAAAATAACTGAGAAATCGGTAAAGGATCGTCAGGGTTGGGATGACGAAAGGCTAACATAAACCGAATTTTTTCCTGTTGGAATTGTTGATAAAGTTCAACTAATTGTTCGACGTTTTCGGTTTGAATTTCGGTGATTGGGGTTCGGAAACGTATCCACCAAGGAAATACCCATTGGCAGACTTGCAAAACTCCGGGTTGAAAGTCTGGAGGGATAAATGCTAAGGGGGGTTGTATGTTAATCATTTCATTGGACATTTTTCGGTTTCTCTTGTTATTTGATTTACCCTATTCCTGTTCGGTCTTTTTGTATAGCCTGAAAAAGGGAACAGGGAATAGGGAACAGAGGTAAGATTTTTCGGCTTTTTATCTCTTTTGGGATTTCTGACAAATCATTCCTGATTGTTATCGCTGATTCTGTCTTACTTCCCAATACAAAACCGACTGAATATTCGATCTAAAACAGACTCGGTGACTTCTTCTCCGGTGACTTCTCCTAATGCTTGAATCGCTTCTCTTAAGTCTATTGTCCAAAAATCAAGAGGCAGTTCATTCTCTATTGTTGTTTTCATTTGGTCTAAGGCAATTTTAGCACGAGTAATCGCAGCAGCTTGACGTTGGTTGATGGCAATCTCTAAATTTGAGGCTTGCACGTTTCCCGCGTTAATTGTCGTTAAAATGGCTGTTTCTAATTCGGGAATTCCTTTGTTTAACGCTGCGGCTGTTTTGACTATTAACAATTCTTCTCGGTTGAGTTTGGATTGAACTTGCTGGAGTTTTGACTCTAATTCGTTCTCGGAAACTTGATCAATTTTATTCAGGATTAATATTAAGGGACGATCTTGAACCTGTTGATAAATTTCTTGATCACTGTCTGTCCATCCGGCTTCTGCATCTATGGTTAATAAGACTAAATCCGCAGATTTTGCCACCGATCGCGATCGCTCTATGCCGATTTTTTCGACTTGATCTTCTGAGTGACGAATTCCAGCCGTATCTAATACTTGCACGGGAATTCCACCTACCACTAATTGTGATTCTACAATATCCCGAGTTGTACCGGGAAGATTAGTCACAATGGCGCGATCGCTTTGACTCCACGCATTTAATAAACTTGATTTTCCCACATTTGGACGACCCACAATTGCCACCTTTAAACCACTTCTTAAACGCTCACCTTTTTCGGCAGTTTCTATTAGTATTGACAATTCCGCAGAAATATGGTTTACTTGTGATACAATGTCTGGAACGTTTAGTGGCGGTAGGTCTTCCTCGAAGTCGATCCGGGCTTCTATTTCGGCTAAAACATCCAAACAAGCCGCCCGAAATTGGCGAATGGGCGTGGCGAGTTTTCCCTGTAATCCCGCTAAAGCAGCTTGAGATGCCGCTTGAGATTGAGAACCGACCAATTCTGCCACACTTTCGGCTTGAGTCAAGTCTAGACGTCCATTGAGAAACGCCCGCAGTGTAAATTCTCCGGGTTGAGCGAGTCTGGCTCCGGCTTCCAAACAGAGTTGTAGCACCTGTTGAACGGGGATAATTCCGCCATGACAGTGAAATTCCACCACATCTTCGCGGGTATAAGAACGGGGTGCCAACATCAACAAGAGCAAGACTTCATCGATGATTTGTTGAGTTTGGGGATGGCGAATATAGCCGTAGAGAATGCGATGACTTTCCCAGCGTTGACGTCCGGGCGCATCAAACAACAGTTTAGCGATCGCTTGGGCTTGACATCCCGACAGACGCACAATACCAACGCTCCCCTGTTGAGGAACAATCGCTGTTGCGATCGCTGCAATTGTTTCACCGCCTGTCCGAATTTCAGACATGAGCCGCCCATTAAACAAATCTAGTCTTGATTTTACCAGCAAAGGTGAGATTATTGTTAAGCGAACCCGCCCCGACCTCAGAAAGAAACAATCACAAATCTAAAAACTTAATAGAATTGAAAACAGGTTCAAAACCTCCCGAAGCCTTTAAATTTATTCATTTCGGGGGTAGACCTCAGAGCAAAGGAATTGCTAAGATAATCAGCATTATAAGATTAATTGTCCATAATTGTTATCTATGCAACTTGCTTCCCAAAACGATGTTCAGGTTGAGTCTACTCCGCCGACTCAGGCAGAAACCATTATCTTAGATGTAGGTGGAATGAAATGTGCTGGCTGTGTCAACGCCGTTGAACGTCAGCTAACCCAACAAACGGGGGTACTTTCCGCCCGGGTTAATTTAGCGACTGAAGTGGCAACCGTTGAATGTCAAGTTGATCGCGTCAATGCAGAAGAATTAGCCCAAAAATTAACAGCAACAGGGTTTCCGTCTCAACCTCGGAGTGGGAGTAGCAAACGTGCCGAAGCGAGTGCAAGTTTAGCAGAACGTCACCGCCAAGAAGTTCGCCAACAAATTCGTCGAGTCATCACTTGTGGCTTATTAATTTTACTCTCCGGTTTAGGGCATTTACACCATTTTGGGTTCGGACATTTACCGATTTTAAATAATATTTGGTTTCACTGGGGGTTAGCAACGATCGCGTTATTATTTCCCGGTCGGTCTATTATTATAGATGGGATGAGGAGTCTGCTGAGAAATGCGCCGAATATGAATACGCTTGTCGGGTTGGGAACATTAACCGCTTATACAACCAGTTTTGTCGCGTTGTTGTTTCCGCAACTGGGTTGGGAATGTTTCTTTGATGAACCTGTGATGTTGTTAGGGTTTATATTGTTAGGGAAAACATTAGAACAACAAGCCAGACATCGGGCGACAAATGCGCTGCAATCTTTAATCGCTCTACAGCCAACAATAGCCCGTTTAATTCCGCCACCGCAACCGGAACAAGAGCAAAATATTGCCCAAGCGGTTGAAATTCCCGCCGAACAAGTCAGAGTTGGGGAATGGTTACAAGTCTTACCGGGGGAGAAAATTCCCGTTGATGGCGAGATATTTTCCGGGAAAACAACGGTGAATGAATCGATGTTAACAGGTGAGTCTATGCCTGTAGTGAAACAAGTGGGAGATTTCGTTTCAGCCGGAACAATAAATCAGTCGGGTGCGATGATTATTCAAGCCACTCGTACCGCAGAAGAAACAACTTTAGCTCAGATTGTGAGTTTAGTTGAAAATGCCCAAACTCGTAAAGCCCCTATTCAAAATTTAGCGGATCAAGTAGCGGGATATTTTACTTATGGGGTGATGAGTTTGGCGGCGTTAACGTTTCTATTTTGGTACGGAATAGGCACGAAAATATGGCCCGATGTGATTAACTTTGGCGCGTCAGAAATGGCAACTCAAGCTCCACTATTATTAAGCATGAAATTAGCGATTGCGGTTTTAGTGATTGCTTGTCCTTGTGCGTTGGGTTTAGCAACGCCGACTGCTATTTTAGTCGGTTCGAGTATCGGTGCGGAACGAGGATTATTAATTAAAGGCGGCGATATTTTAGAACGGGTTCATCAACTCGATACGATTGTTTTTGATAAGACGGGAACTCTGACAACAGGTCATCCAACGGTAACAGATTGTTTAGCGATCGGTGATCAAAATTCAGATCATATATTACAACTTGCTGCTACCGTTGAACAAGGTTCAAGTCATCCGATCGCTAAAGCGATAATTAACCAAGCCAAACACCAACAATTATCTCTCCTCCCCGCAGAAGATTTTCAAACCGAAGCAGGTTTAGGAGTTTCTGCAAATGTGAACAATCAACGAGTTTGGGTGGGAAACAAATCGGGGTTATCTCAGCAAGGAATTGAGTTTCTTGAAAATACTCCCGATGTTGCTGGAAAAACGGCGGTTTATGTGGCGCTTGAGAAACAGTTAGTTGGTTTAATTGGCGTCAGTGATCCTTTAAAAGAGGATGCCAAATCGACGGTCAAACAGTTGCAAAAAATGGGATTACGAGTTATAATATTAACAGGCGATCGCTGTGATGTTGCTACCTCTATTGCTGAACAATTGGGTTTAGAACCCGAAAATGTCTTGGCAGAAGTGCGACCGGATGGTAAGGTAAAAGCGATTACTGATTTACAACAGCAAGGTCAGCGAGTCGCAATGGTCGGTGATGGGATTAATGATGCGCCTGCACTCGCTCAAGCCGATGTGGGAATTGGCTTACATACGGGAACCGATGTGGCGATGGAAACGGCTGATATTGTATTGATGAGAGACTCGCTGATGGATGTGGTTGAGTCTATTCGTTTGAGTCGTTCAACCTTTAATAAAATTCGCCAAAATCTGTTCTGGGCGTTTGGTTATAATACGTTAGGAATTCCGGTAGCTGCGGGTTTGCTATTACCGAGTTTGGGGATTATTCTCAGTCCGGCTGCTGCGGGAGCATTGATGGCGTTTAGTTCGGTGAGTGTTGTGACAAATTCGCTCTTATTGCGGCGTAAATTTTCCTGATATTGAAGTGAGTTTGTTAACCCCTTCTTCTAGAGATTATAGCACAGAAGGGGCTTGATTTCAAGATTAACGTTGTTTTTGTGGAAATAGAATACCGAAACCAAACACTGCAATTAAACCGAATAAAGTAGCGGGTTCGGGGATCGGTTTAGCTACCCAAGTTCCCGATGAATACACTTTATAATAACCGTATTCAGCCTCATCAAAATCTTCGTTGAAGAAATCGTAACTTAAAGCATGAGTCCAAGTTCCCGATCCTTGGGTGCCATTCATTCTGAGGAAATATTCTGCAAAGTAGGGATCGCCAAAAAACCAAGAATCATTACTTTGGAAGATTCCATAGCGAGAAATCGTTGCATTATTGGGTGATTTGGTTTCTTCATCCCACCAATAATAACCCGCAGAATCTCCTAAACTCCAGTTATATTCTGGCAGATTGGCGTTGAAGCTGTCAAGCCCCGTTTGAACGTAGAAACCATCATCAGTATAAAAGTTGTCTGGTACAAAACTCTCCGTATCGAGATCGTAGCTAAAACTTCCTTTTCCGACTAACTCTCCTGAGTCACCAAAAAAGTCAATTTGCCATTTTTTAATATTAGTCGCTTGCGAGGGTTCTATGGCGATCGCACTGCATACACAAGCAATGCTAACTGTTGTCAGGGTGAGTTGAGAAATATAGTTTTTATTCATTTTTTGATATTGTCATAGCGTTAAAACAGGTTGTTTCTAAAATACATCGCATCTTTCCTCCTTGATCGTAATAACCGGAGACTTTATCAACTCTTTACAGCATTCCTTCACAAAAGAGGAGTGAATGTAAAGCCATCACCCCTCCTGTTAATTTTTATCAACAATCAACCCTGAGTTTAGATTGATATTTTAAGATAGATCTACAATGCAATACTTTCTAAAAGTTCCCATTCACGGTTATCAATAATCAGCTTACTAATATAATCAAACATCTGACGACAGTGGTTATTCACTTTTAAGGGGAGTTCTTCATTTTTGATCACGAGTGTCATTTTGGTTTCTGAGTCGGTAGAAGTCGCCGTGTCAAATACAACCTCAACGGTGACTAATTGAGGAACGGGAACTCGTCCAATCACTTCTCGACAAATAATTGAACTCGGGGTTTCATACATCATGTCTAAATTACAAGTTTCTAATATCTCAATTAACATCAGTCGTAACTCTTCAATGGGAGTAGCAATCACGAAAAAACCAGTGTAGCGAGCCATACAAAACTCCAGACTTTTTTAACAATAAACAAATGGATTCAGTGGGATTAACCTTGTCAAAAGGCTTGCTCTAAATTGAGAGTGAGGAACTTTTTTTCATCTCGTTAAATTCTGATCATCAGGTGAAAGGGTTTCAGCTAGCTCGTTGGATATAAAATGATATTAGCCAGTTAATGCGAAACTTTTTATGTCCTAACAAAGTTGAGTAAATAACTTACTCTAGCTCTGTCTCACCGATTGAAAGTTTGAGCTTTACTGCTTTGCGGCTAGGCTACTAGAATTGTTCTTCAAATCATTTCTCCCAATATCAGAGAATTTTTTTTCAAATCTCCAAAGATGAATGATTTGATCCCCACAGAGGTTGGACAGATGCCTCCCTTAACCCTCAAAAATCTTGATCACTCTATCAATCCGTCTGCAAAATCTATTGTGTGAATTATATCAAAGTCTAGCCGTTTTCTTCTGTGGGTCAGGTAAAATAGCTAGCTTAGATTTAAACAGGGTGAGCGAGTTATACTAGAGGACAACAAAAACAAGTATCAAGAAGGCCTTGAACCTGAGAAAATAACTTCAGGTTTAGCAAAAACAGTCAATGGACGGAAAATTAATTGTATTTGAAGGGATCGAAGGTGGCGGGAAAACAACCCAGATCCAACAAACTTGTGATTGGTTGCGTGATCAACTGGGATCATCTGCACCTGCTATCCTGACAACGAAGGAACCAGGAGGAACGGCTTTAGGGCGATCGCTGCGGAAAATTCTACTCGATAGCCGTCTCGAAGAACCCATCGCCTCGCAAGCTGAATTGTTGCTGTTTGCAGCCGATCGCGCCCAACACGTGGAAACCTTTCTTAAACCCCATCTCGAACAAGGCGCAATTATCCTCTGCGATCGCTTTACCGATTCTACCATCGCCTATCAAGGTTATGGTCGGGGTTTGGATCAAGATTTAATTGTACAACTCAATCAGATTGCGACAGGAGGTTTACAAAGTGATTTAACCTTGTGGTTCGATCTCGAGGTTGAAAAAGGGCTAGCGCGTACTCAAACCCGAGGTGAGATGGATCGGATGGAACAAGCAGATTTAGCGTTTCATCAACGAGTTAATCAAGGGTTTTGTGAATTGGCCTCTCAAGCAGGCGATCGCATCATCCGCATTGATGCCCATCTTAGTTTAGAACAAGTCAGCGAAAAAATCCAGAGGGTTTTGAGTAAACACTTAAAACAATGGGGCTTTCTCCTAAAATCATGACTTCAGAAAATGCCTTTTCTCCTCTAATCTCCCAAAAAAAAGCGGTTGAGTTGCTAACTCAAACAGTTCTCCAAAATCGCATTGCACCCGCTTACTTATTTGTCGGAAGTTCAGGAATTGGGAGGAGTTTAGCGGCTCGTTGTTTTATAGAGTTTTTATTTTGTCAGACGAGTACAAAACCCCTCAATTCTCAACAGCTAAGACATCGCATTCATCTGGGAAATCATCCCGATTTACTCTGGGTTGAACCGACTTATTTACATCAAGGAAAACGTTTATCCGCCCAAGAAGCAGCAGAAGCTGGAATCAAACGTCGTTCCCCGCCTCAAATTCGCTTAGAACAAGTTCGAGAAATCGGTCAATTTTTGAGTCGTCCTCCCTTAGAAGCCAGTCGTTTAATTGTGGTATTAGATCAAGCGGAAACAATGGCAGAATCAGCCGCTAATGGGTTACTCAAAACCCTAGAAGAACCCGGAAATGCTACAATAATTTTAATCGCCCCAGGAGTCGATTCATTGTTATCAACCTTAGTCTCCCGTTGTGCAAAAATCCCCTTTTATCGGTTAGATGAACAAGCCATGACGCAGGTGTTAAAAACCGAGGGACAGGAAGAAATCTTATCTCATCCTGAAATCATAGCCATGTCTCAAGGAAGTCCGGGGGAAGCAATCGTTTGTTGGCAACAATTACAAGCGATGTCACCGGAGTTTTTAGACAGCGTTAAACAACCGCCTAAAACTCTCTATGATGCTTTGATTTTAGCGAAAGAAATCAGCCAGACATTAGAGATAGAAGCACAACTTTGGTTAATAGATTATTTACAACATTGTTATTGGCAACAGCAACAAAAAACCGGAAAAATTCATCCTTTATTGTTCCAAAAGTTAGAAAAAGCGCGACAATCTTTGCTCAGTTTTGTCCAACCCCGATTAGTTTGGGAATGCACATTTTTGGCTTTTTGTCAAACTTAGGAAAGGGTGCCGCAGCCGAGGCGGTTATAGTAGGTCTTTAAATTTATCGTTCTTCTGCGGGGGGAGTAAAGCGAATTTCAATCCGGCGTCGGTTGGGATCTTCTTGTCGATTGGGTGGTGCATAGTTTCCCGATGTATCATAGAGTTGCGCCGCAGAATAGGCTTTAAATTTTAAGCCTAATGCTTGCAATTCTTGATTATCTTGCAGTTTTTTAACGACTGCTAACGCTCGCATTAACCCTAAGTCAGCATTAGAACCCGGTATTAATTGATTGAAAGATTCATTTCCCTGAATAATTTGTTCTAAGTTCCCGTCTAAATTGCTATAATTTCCACTATTAATTTGACCATCTGTATGTCCGATCACCTCAATAAGATATCCTTGATAATCTTGAGAAAGTGTTTTGATTTGTGCAATTAACTCGTTTTCAACAAATTGATTCAACGGTTCGGATAATTCGGCACTTCCTGACTCAAATCTGCGTTCAGTCGAATCTCTTAAAACAATAATTGGTGGAGATTTTAAGCGTTCTATTTCTTGATTCAGTTGGGTAATGCGGCTACTGCGTTGCTGTAATTCGCCTCTCATTCGGGCGATTTCTCCTTCTAAGTTATTCACCCGATTTGAACGTTGTTGTAATTCCCGTTCAAGCTGTTCGGAACGAGAGGCGTTGGCTTCAGAAACCGATTGCACAAAAACCGATTTAATAATGGCTAAAATTAAAAATAAACTCAAAATCATAAAAGCGTTTGACATTAAATCGGTAAATGCTGGCCAAACATTTAATTCTTCTTCTTCTGTTTTGAAACGAGAATGACGCATTTGAAATTTTCCTCATTGATTTTATATTTTGAAGTTTTAACAGCCTTATGGGGTATAAATCCCCAACCAATTGATTCTGACTCCTGACTCCTGTCTCCTGACTCCTTCTTCAACTTAAATTCACAGTTTAGGATTGTTAGTGGTAGAATGAATTGTCCCTTGAGTGAGGCGATCGCCCAGTTTATCAAGTCCTGAACGAAGCGTTTCTGTATACCGTTCAATTGCAGTTACCAGTTTAGTTAACTCACTTTGAATGTCTTCTAAACTTTCGGTGCGTGTTACCATTCGTCGTTGTAAAATATCTAAAGTATTCATCGCCAGTTGGAAGCCTTGAGTCGCATTTTGAAGCTGTTGAGTCATCTCTCCTAAAGACTGTTGATTGATGCGGTGAACTTCCATTAACTCTTGGGAGGTTTGAGAACTTTGATTCATTTGTTCCCCAAATTTTATCAACCGTTTGCTATAATTTTGTAGCTCAATCATCGCTACATCAACGGATTGAACAGAAGCGGCTAAACTGGTAGCAGACTGAGAAAAACCGCGTTGAGTATTTGCCAGATTTGTGCTTGCACTCGAAAGAGTTTGGGGAAACTGGCTGCGTTCAAAGACTTGTGCAGCTTCCATAAACCGATCTGTTGTCTGTTGAAAATTCTGGGAACTTTGAATCACTTGATTAGAGGCTTCTATTAATCGACTATAGACTTGTTCTGAGAGTTGATTAGTTTTGATTTGTGCGGCGGAAACTTCTTGAATTTTGTCTTGCAGTGCGGATTCTATAGACGTTTGAATACTGCGACTAAATTGATGTAAAAACTGCTCAAAAGTATTGACCATTCCCTGAACAACTCTATCGAGATGGGTTTCTCCTTTGAGACTCGGTTGGTAGATATTATCGAGATAATCTTCTAACGCACTCAACAGTTTATTTTTAGCTAAATTTGTATTAAACATAAAATTAACAATCGTCAGAAAGGCACTAAATAAAATAGCCGTTAAACTGGTAATAAAAGCAATTCCCATCCCTTGTAGCGGTTGTTGAATTTCTTGTAATAAACTGGTAATATCCGTTCCACTGGTTGCACTCACTGCTTGACTCAAAGCCGCTAAATTTATCGTAATTCCGACAAAGGTTCCTAATAATCCAAACGATAATAATAAATTGGGTAAAATCCGAGTGAAATGGTCAACTTGTTCGCAGGAAATGAAGAAAACGCGCTCTAAACTGTAAATATGATCAATTAATGCACCTGTATTCACCTGTTCTAACTCGCGTCTGGCTTGTGCTAAACGGCTTTCTAACTCCTGTACCAATCTGGGTTTACTTCCTGAAACTTTCCCGTAAATTAATCGCCAAACTTGATTTCCTTGACTGGTCAGATAATAGTGAAGTACCATTCGTAAGAAGACCGAAACGATAGCGGGAACAATCACTAAAGCAACAATCAGGATAATTAAATAATCCGGGATGATAGACAACATGGCAATGACGGTGAGATGGGGTCAGCCGTAGAGGCTATATTCTATTGTAATCATCGTAAAATCTCACTCAGGAGATTGTCAGCAAATTAATAACGTCCGACAATTTTTAACCCATCTTTGAAATGAGCAACTGTGGTTACAACGGCGACACAAAAGTAAAAAATACGAATTCCCCAAAAACAAATTCCCATTAACCAAGTGACAACGGTTGGCGGAATACCACTGACTTTTACAAATCTAGAGTTGACTTGTTTTTCCAGTTTGGTTAAATCTTCCATTTGAGAAGCTTTCGTCGGAATCATGGGAAACTGACCCGTGTAGAGATAAAATCCAAATACACCCGGATGATTCACCCGACTTTCTAAAAAAGAGTCTCCTAGACTAATCGCAGCACTTTGGGAAATTTGATCTTCTGTAGAAATATCTTCAATCCACAGATTGTATCTAACATATTGAGGAATCGCTAAAATCAGAGGAACAAGAATCACTAAAAATGCAGCACTAATTTTTCGACCCGCCTGAGAAGGAAGTAAAGCCGTCGCTAAACCAAACCCCATCCCGACAACCGCAAAAACCAATAAATTTAACAAATCGATTAGCTCTAGTCCTCGGAGTAAATCACCAAATATAAAGATGGGATATAAATATCGATGAGCTAAAGTGAGTGCAATAATTTTAATGGCAATTGCAATCCCAAATAGAATCGCTCCACAAGCCACATAGCCTAAAGCACTAATGATGTATAGACCGACACGCCCTAGTTGGTGAATCAACTGCATGGAACTACGAGCGAATTGAGGATTTAGAGGAGGAATGAGAAAATTCTAGTTGGGTTGATTGAACGATTTGCAGGATTTGATCTCGTTCGGGAAACGCTTCACCCTCAACACTGAGCCAAAGCAGGTATTCAATGTTACCTGCGGGGCCTTGGAGGGGTGATCCGGTTAAACCCCGGTATTTCCATCCGAGTGTTTCTGCTGCACAATTGACTTCAAAAATGGCATTGGCTTGATCAACCGGATCACGCACAACTCCCTTTTTGCCAACTCGTCCCTTCCCGACTTCAAATTGGGGCTTGACTAACAGTACGCTTTCACAAGGCGGTTGCAGAAGATGCCAGAGGGCGGGAAGAATCTTGGTTAAAGAAATAAAGGACACATCAACAACTGCCAAATCCGCGTAGCTTTTCTTAGTATCTAGTTCGATGGGATTTTCCGCAAGGGGAGAAACAGATAAATCACCAGCATTATACAATTGCTCAGGAGTCAGATAGCGTAGATTCGTGCGTTCTAGCAGAATAACTCGCGGATCATTACGCAGCCCCCAGTCTACCTGCCCATAACCGACATCAATCCCATAAACCTGCTTGGCGCCTGCTTGTAGAAGACAGTCTGTAAAGCCTCCCGTCGAGATACCGCCATCAATACAGATGCGTCCGGCAACGTTGAGTTGAAAATAATCTATTGCTTTGCTGAGTTTTTCTCCGCCCCGAGACACAAAAGGCGATCGGTGTTTAACTTGGATCTGGGCTTGGGTGTCTATCTCAGTACCAGGCTTGTCAATCACCTGCTGATTAACCATCACCTCTCCAGCCCGAATCAAGCGCTGGGCCAAGTGTCGGGAAGAACACAAGTTGCGTTCAATCAAGAGGGTATCGAGCCGTTGTTTTGCCAAGAGAGGGGTTTGAGAGAGATTTCTAAGAATTAACCTGATTGATTCTACCACATTGACACTCCCCCGTTAAATCAAAGATTATAACGGGGGATTCTTGCTTCACTGACTTTTAACTAGATCAAACAAAGTTAATTGTTTAACCCCCGCCAGATCGTCTCCACAAGCCTTTTGAATCACGGACTGCCCGACCGCAATTTTTCCTCTGTATTTAATTACCTTTGCGCTGGCGGTATCGCGGTTTTCAATGTGACCGCAAAACTGACAATCATGCAAGGGTTGATCCAAACTTTTCTTACCTGTAATTTCATGGCAATTTGGACAGTCTTGAGACGTTCCATTTTGAGCAACTTTTAGATAAACCTTATTCCTTTTCCAGCAGATATAAGGCAGAATCTCGTTGATAAATTGCCCAATATCTGATTCAAGAGACCGTTTACGAACAATCCCTTGACTCCAAGAATTAAAGTTAATATCTTCCACAAAAATATTGTCCGCCAAATCACAAAGATAATGAGCTAACTTGAAATGCCAATCACGGCGAGTATTAGCTACAGATTCATGTAACCGAGCTATCTTTTTTTGGAGTTTTAACCAATTATTTTAGCCTTTGACCTTATGTTTTAAGCGTCTTTGTAGCAATTTAAGCTGACTCTGTACTTCCAACAAAAATCGCGGGGCTTTGATTAATTCTCCTAAGCTAGTAGCAACAAAACTTTCTATTCCTGCATCGATCCCTAAACTATTTCTACCTACGACGGGTTCGGGACATTGTTCTGGGCATTGAAAGGAAATCATCAAGTAATACCCACTTGCTTTTGTGACAATACGAGCTTGTTTAGCCTCAAAGCCAGTTGGATACTCCGCTATGACCAATCACAAATAGGGGTGAGCAAAAATTCACCCCCAATCATTGGTTATCAAATGATTGAACCCAAGTAATTAACCCTAGAAATAGTCTCTAGATATCGGTTTCAGCCAATTCACGGATCAGGTGATCGAAAGGCCGATCAATGTATTCACCCGTGGGAACGCCAGCAGCAGCGATTTGTTCACGAACAATACCCTGAAGAATGCCAATACCGACAACAGTCGGGCCAATAGGAACACTGAGAGAATTATAAGTTTCCCGTAAGCCTTGTAAAACCCGCTCATCGAGAACATCGGTATCCCCAGCGACCATCGCGTAAGTGGCATAGCGCAGATAATAATCCATATCGCGCAAGCAAGCCGCATAACGACGAGTCGTGTAGGCATTACCACCCGGACGAATTAGTTCAGGAATTTCCGCAAACAACTGAGAACCCGCCTGCTTGACTATTGCGGCTGCGTTACTATTAATCACGGCAGCAGCTTGAACCCGTGCGGTACCCGTCTGAAAGTAGGATTTTAACTGATCAATGGCATCTCGGTCTAAATACCGTCCTGTCAGGTCGTAATTTTTAATCAGGCTCGTTACTGCGTCCCGCATGAAAATAATCTCCTTATCATATCTTTCAATTATTCTGAGCCATGTCGTGTTATAGTGTAATGCTTGATACAAAACTTAATCAATCTGAGTCACTATGATCAGCCAGATGCTTGGTTGAGAAGATCTGCTGAGCGCCTCAGATCGCAGACAATATGGAGATCCCTATGCCCGAAACAGCGCAAGACGTCTTGAGTATGATTCAAGACCAGAATATAAAAATGATCGACCTTAAGTTTATTGATATGCCAGGAATCTGGCAGCACTTAACGGTCTACTACGATCAGATTGACGAGAGTTCCTTTACAGACGGCGTTCCCTTCGATGGTTCCAGTATTCGGGGATGGAAGGCGATTAACGAATCGGACATGATGATGGTGCTTGATCCCAAGACGGCTTGGATCGATCCGTTCATGGCCGAACCCACACTGAGTATCATTTGTAGCATCAAAGAACCCCGTACAGGTGAATGGTATAGCCGTTGTCCTCGGGTGATTGCTCAAAAGGCCATCGACTATCTCGTTTCCACGGGCTTAGGAGATACGGCCTACTTAGGGCCTGAAGCGGAGTTCTTTGTGTTTGATGATGTTCGCTTTGATCAAACCCAACATTCCGGCTACTACTATGTAGACTCGATTGAAGGTCGCTGGAATTCCGGCAGAGAAGAACCCGGTGGAAACTTAGGCTACAAACCCCGTTATAAAGAGGGCTATTTCCCCGTCGCGCCTACCGACACCATGCAGGATATGCGGACGGAAATGCTGCTGGTTATGGCCGAGTGTGGCGTTCCGATTGAAAAGCATCACCATGAGGTGGCAACGGGAGGGCAAAATGAATTAGGGTTCCGCTTTGGAACTCTAATTGAAGCGGCTGATAACTTAATGATTTATAAATATGTCATTAAGAATGTGGCTAAAAAATATGGCAAAACGGTAACGTTTATGCCCAAGCCCATCTTTAATGACAACGGTTCAGGGATGCACTGTCACCAGTCGATCTGGAAAGACGGTCAGCCTCTGTTTGCGGGCGATAAATACGCAGGTTTCAGCGAAATGGGCTTGCATTATATCGGCGGTATCCTGCATCATGCTCCGGCGTTACTGGCCTTAACAAACCCGACAACCAACTCTTACAAACGCTTGGTTCCGGGTTTTGAGGCGCCTGTAAACTTAGCCTATTCTCAGGGTAATCGTTCCGCTTCTGTTCGGATTCCTCTGTCGGGTAGCAATCCCAAAGCCAAGCGGCTTGAATTCCGTTGTCCTGATGCGACAGCTAACCCTTATCTGGCGTTTGCGGCGATGCTGTGTGCAGGGATAGATGGCATCAAAAACAAAATGGACCCCGGCGAACCCCTGGATGTAGACATCTACGACTTGTCTCCTGAAGAGTTACGCAAGATTCCTTCTACTCCGGGTTCCTTGGAACTGGCTCTAGAAGCTTTAGAAAATGACCACGCTTTCTTAACGGAATCCGGGGTCTTTAGCGAAGACTTCATCGCTAACTGGATTTCCTACAAACTCGATAACGAGGTTAACCCGATGCGGTTACGTCCTCACCCCTACGAGTTTGCCCTCTACTATGATGTCTAAGGTTTTGAGCTAATTTGACTCTTGAGATTTCACTCGCCACCCTCTGGGGTGGCTATTTTATTGGGAATTAGGGCAAGAGGCAATCTTGCAAGAGGCAAGAGGCAACAGGCAAGAGGCAAAAGGCAATCTTGCAAGAGGCAAAAGGCAATCTTGCAAGAGGCAAGAGGCAATCTTGCAAGAGGCGGGAAAAGCGGGGGGAGCGGGGGAAGCAGGGGAGAAACTGGTCACTGGTCACTGGTCACTGTTAACTGGTCACTGTTAACTGGTCACTGGTCACTGGTCACTGATAACTGTCTTCACTGGTCACTGGTAACTGGTCACTGGTCACTGGTCACTGGTCACTGTTAACTGGTCACTGGTAACTGGTCACTGGTCACTGGTCACTGGTCACTGGTAACTGGTCACTGATGACTGGTCACTGATTACGGAAAATCCATCCCTAAGAGCGTTGCTATTTTGAGGGAAAGTTCACAATAATTAACAATGTGATCTTGCAATTCATTTCATTAATTCACAGATTGTCCATGACTGATCCGTTAACAAAACTCACCTACCAGGCTTTTCAGAAAGGGAAAAGTTACTTTGGTTTAGCTCACAAAACCCTTAGCACCCAACTGTTAAACTGGGTTCTTCCTCCCACACCCGAACGCAAACCCCAATCCCTCAGTCCAGAAACACTGATCACCCTTCAAGGCTGGCTGGATAAAATCATCGAAACAGACTGGCAGGATGCTCAACGGGGAGTTTATCCTGAATCTCTCCTGTTTGAGAACCAATGGGAAGACTTTTTTAGCTACTACCCAACCGTTTGGTTTGACTTGTTGACGATTCAACAACGGGCTAACCAAAAACGCTATCAGGAATTTGCACCGGATATCGATACGGAAGGCTACCCCAAATATTATCTGCAAAATTTCCATCATCAAACCGATGGTTATCTCAGCGAGATGTCTGCCAACCTTTACGATGTACAGGTAGACATTCTGTTTAGTGGTTCGACTGATGCAATGCGGCGTCGGGTATTAACACCTCTCAAACAAAGCCTAGAAACCACGTTTAACGCGGTTCTCCCTAAACAAATTCGGGTTTTGGATGTCGCTTGTGGGACAGGTCGAACGCTCAAATCTATTCGGGCTAGCCTTCCCAAAGCTTCTTTATACGGGATAGACCTTTCACCCACCTATTTACGCAAAGCCAACCAACTGTTATCTGAAATTCCCGGAGAATTACCCCAACTGGTTCAGGGAAATGGCGAGGAACTGCCCTATTTGGATAATTACTTTCACGGGATAACCTCGGTGTTTTTGTTCCACGAACTGCCCCCAGAAGCCCGTCAAAGGGTGATTGATGAATGTTTCCGAGTGATTCAACCGGGCGGGGTGTTCGTGATTTGTGACTCCATGCAAGCGAGCGATTTTCCCGAAATGAAAACCATGATGGAGAATTTCCCCGTGATGTTCCATGAACCCTACTACCGTCACTACACAACGGATAATCTGATTGAACGTTTAGAAAAAGCAGGCTTCGAGAAGATTACCACTGAAAATCATTTTGTCAGCAAATACTGGATTGCTCACAAACCTGTTGAAGCTTAACCTCGGCTGACTGTAGAGATGTTCCTCTAAAAGATATTTTGGGGGAATCTCTCTACCCAGAGGAGGCAACAGACAAGATAATATGGGTGCAGACCTGCTATTAAAATCAGAGGAAATGACGGATGAGTAGCACCACACCAGAGAGTCTTGAATCTGTCTCTGAGGATTTCACTCAAGACAAAACAATTACCTACACAGAAGAAATTGAAACCGTGATCGCAGGTTTGGCCAAAGACCAGAAAGTTCTAGTCGGTCAAAGCGACGCGGGTCATCTGTGGAAGTTTCAGTATGGGAGTGCAGAAGTCTTTGTCCAGTTAACGGGAGACACAGAAGAAGACAGCCTAACGGTTTGGTCCCCTGTACTGACACTTCCCGCTAAAAATGAAGCAACATTAATGCGGGCGTTGTTGGAGATGAATTGGTTGTCTACTTATGAATCTCATTTTGCGATTACAAATAGCCAAATTGTGGTTCTTTCTAACCGAACTCTCGCCGGAATTACCCCGGCTGAAATTTCTCGGATTATTACCGTTGTCGCTACAATTGCCGATGATAACGATGATCACTTACAAGCAGAATTCGGACAATAAAATCTAACGATTGATCCGATTTTCCCTGTTTCCCTGATTCTGTTTCTATGTCCAACAACCGTTCGGTTTGGCGTTTCATCCCGTTGTTGAAGGCTTCTGGAAACCTTCAAATGGCGATTGATGCTTGGTTACTCACTCAACACAGTCAGGGGAAACATCCGCCCACCCTGCGGTTTTACACCTGGGAACCTGTGGCGATTTCACTGGGTTATCATCAACGCCATTGGCCGCCAACCTGGCAAAATTTAACGTGGCGAGGAAAACCTGTAGAATTGGTGCGCCGTCCAACGGGGGGGCGGGCTGTTTTACATCAAGGGGATTTAACCTATGGGGTTGTGACGTCGGGACTCTCTCAACGCCGCCTAGAAGCTTATCAAAGCCTCTGTCAATTTTTAATCGCAGGTTGGCGAACATTGGGTTTTGAACTTGATTACGGTTCAGCAGGACGGGGCTACATTCATAATCCCAATTGTTTCGCCACCGCTACGGGTGCAGATTTAATCTTATCGGATGGTTATAAATTAATTGGTAGCGCTCAACTGCGACGCAATGGTGCTATTTTACAACAGGGTTCTATGCGTTTGGAACCCGATGCTGAACTGCATCAACAGGTTTTTGGCGTTGAGTGTTTACCTTCTATTGTTCAACGGTTTAATTTGGGGTCAAGTTCAGCAGATTCTCAACTCTCCTCAATTGAGAATAGGATTATTGAGGCTTTAATTCAAGCTGCTTGTCACTGTTTTCAAATCGAGTTCAAGACTGAACCGCTTTCAGATGACGAATGGCAAGCGATTAAAGTCTATGCCAAAACCTTGCACCTGTGTCCCTAAACAAATCATCAATATCAATTCTTGCAAGAAGCAGGATTTTCTGTTATCTTAAATAGGGAAAGATTGCCTACACCCTAACAGGAATTAGGGCATAGACTCAGCAATCATAGGGGATAGCTAATTACGTTCACCACCTCAGACCGATCTGATCGAGGATTGCGCCTCGCCTTGGGGTGATAAAGAGAAGGAAGCGATAAAAACTTCTCAACGTATTGGCTAATGGTTATTTGTTGTACCGTCTTTTCACCTGTCAATTCGCTCTCCTTCGGTGAAAAGCAATGAGTCACAACGGCAAAACCCTCATCCGGTACAGTTGTCATTCACATTTACTAAGGTATCAGTCAAAGCGGTATCATTCCATCAGTCTGGAGGGATAAAACTGGACTCATTCATGGGATAGAGACGGATATTTCCTGTGATCAGTTATGCTTCCCGTTCTAATAGTAACGTTACAGGCCCGTCGTTTTGGATAGAGACTTGCATCATTGCACCAAACACCCCTGTTTCGACCTTTAAGCCACTTAAACGCAGCTTTTCAACAAATTTTTCATAAAGTTTTTTCGCGGCTTCTGGGGCGGCTGAACAGTCAAAAGATGGACGACGACCTTTGCGACAATCTCCATAAAGAGTAAACTGACTAATCACTAAAAGTTCACCTTCTATCTCTTGAACGGATTTTTCCCAGCGTCCAGTATCGCGATCAGGATCAGGAAATAACCGTAATTCTAAACATTTGCGAGTCATCCAGTCAAGTTCCGCTTCGGTATCGGTTTGGGCGATCGCAACCAGTAAATTTAATCCTTGACCAATTTGACCGACAATTTGACCATTGACTTCGACTTGAGAAGCGGTAACTCGTTGGATAATGACTCGCATTTTGTTAACCCGAATTAGACTTAGATCAGTAGGGCGCATCAAATTTGACTAATTTTTTCCCGAAATCAGGAGATTGATAGTTTGATGCACCCTACTATACATCGAACAATAATTGAGAAACTAAGAATTTCCAAACCCTTTTCCACGTTTTTCAACTGGGAACGTTAAACACTTTTCAAGTTGCGATCGCAACGTTTCGTGATCAAGATTTTG
Organism: Limnoraphis robusta BA-68 BA1; assembly: GCF_034932365.1. Lineage (NCBI taxonomy): Bacteria > Bacillati > Cyanobacteriota > Cyanophyceae > Oscillatoriales > Sirenicapillariaceae > Limnoraphis > Limnoraphis robusta. Next base: position 34,768 of record NZ_JAYGHR010000006.1, read on the forward strand.
ACCAATTAATACCAATTGATTTTTCTTCTCGCCTTTCCACTCAGAATCATCAATTGAAAAACGCTTTCCACTCAAATGGAAAATATGACGTTTTGGACTTTCATCAAACCACATAATTCCTTTCGCTCGAAATACATTACTGGGAAGTTGGTTATCGAGGAAATATTGGAATTTTCGCAGAGACAACGGACGATCACTTTGAAAGGAAATAGAAGTAAAGCCATCATTTTCTAAGTGATCGGAATGGTGGTGATGTTCGTGATGTTCGTGATCATGATCATGGTGATGATGTTCGTGATCATGATGTTCGTGATCGTGATGTTCAGGTTCAAAATAGTGATCCGACTCAAACAAACCCACACTCAAAATTAAGGGTAAAGGAACTTGAGATTTACGGCTTCGCAGAATTCGTGCATCTCGTTTGATATCTCGAATTTTGACTTCTAAACTATCAACATCCGCCTCATCAACCAAGTCAGTCTTATTCAGAATAATAATATCACCGTAGGCAATTTGACTGTGAGCAGCTTGACTATTAAATAGATCTAAACTGTAGTTTGCACAGTCTACCAATGTCACAATAGAATCAAGGCGAGTCATATCTCGCAATTCCGTTCCCAAAAACGTTAACGCCACCGGAAGCGGATCAGCAAGTCCAGTGGTTTCTACCACCATATAATCCACTTTTTCTGGACGTTCTAGAACCTTGTAAACTGCGTTCACCAAATCTTCATTAATTGTACAGCAAACACAGCCATTGCTTAACTCAACCATTGTATTGTCTTCGTCGGTGGTAACGATGAGTTCATTATCAATTCCGATCTCTCCAAACTCATTGACTAATACGGCGGTTTTTACCCCTTCTTGATTTGAGAGAATGTGATTGAGTAAAGTCGTTTTCCCACTCCCCAAAAAACCTGTAATAATCGTAACAGGTAAACCCCGTTTGGGATCATTCATCATTGATTCAGCGTTGGAAGCAGCGATTGAAGTCATAGCAAACTGACCTGAACGAAAATATTGTATTCTTTAGTTTATCGTATTGTTTTGCTGAAAGTGGGGAGATCGAATTGATTCTTTAAGTTTTCCGTCTGATCTCCTCTGCTGACTGGATATCAACGGAGTAGCGTTGGCCTCGCTCATAAGGTTAGCACATCCATCAGGGAAAGAAGAAAAAAACACCCTCGACACACCAGACACAAAGAGGGAATTTTAATGTCTTTGTCGATCAACTTTTCTCAAAAACCCGGTAACTTTCACGCGCACTGGGTTTTTTATTGTCCTTAGACAATTATTGAAACAAAATATTAACGAGTTGATCAACAACTTGTTTCCAAGTAAACTGATTCGCTACAAATTGCGGCCCGGTATGATAAGCTTGAGTGCGGAAGGTGGAATTTTCAATCATCGCCTCCATCAAATTCAGTAAATGTTGGGTATTAGGTTCTAGGAAGAGTTTAATATCTCCATTTTTTTCGGTCATCATTTTAAATTTACTCTCTATTTTCCAAGCAAATTCTGGCTGAACAAAATCATCGGTAGATCCTCCATCTGTACAAATAACAGGTAAACCACAAGCCATTGCTTCTAATACGGGAAGATTAAACCCTTCCGCAGAATAGGGCGAAACATAAGCATCAGCCGCTTGATAAAGTTCCGCCATTTCTAAAGCGGATAAACTCTCACCAATATAATACATTCTCGATTTAATTCGCTCAATTTCTGCTTCGGTTAAAACATTTTTACTGGCTTGTTTAATGGATTCTTTAGAAGGAAAAATGGCATCTCTTCCCTTAAGCACTAAACGAATCTCTGAATATTTTTCAGTTAAAATCGCAAAGGCTTTTAATAACCGATCAATTCCTTGACGTTCATTCCACATCACGCCAATATTCAGGAAGACAAAAGCGTTATTCCATCCAAACCTTTGGCGTAAAGCTTGACGTTTTTCAGGTTTTAATGGATAATAAATATTAGGTTCAATCCCCAAAGGAACAACAACAACTCGTTCAGAAACAGCACCACTATTCAGAAATCCTTGTTTTGACCAATGAGAAGAGGTAATAATAACCGTATCAGAGTTTTGATGGGCTTTTCGGAAGCAAGAAACTTTCATTCCTCTTAAAATGGATTGCGGAACAATTCCCCATTCTGTACATCCAAATACAAAGGTTTTTGGACTTCTAGAATTGCTTAAATTAAACGGACAATACACTCGGAAGGTGACATCTGCGGCTTGGTTTTCTATCCCTCGAGGAATTGTTTTTAAAGTCTGTTCAGCTTCGGGTGCTAATAATCCTTCAACGGCTTTCCAACTCTCACTCACATAGGGCATATCTTGATGGAAAAGTTCAATATTTTGTCGTTTATTGAGTTCTAATAATTGATAGCTATTAATTAAAGCATAGGAATGAGGAATAAAACGCCAACCTTCAATCAATAACGACTGGGTTTGTGTTGAGAGTTGAGGAATGGAGTCTCGAGGAACGGCATGAACAACGGTTGGGTTTTTTGCAACTTCTAACAGTTGATTAACCCTGTGTTTCCAGGTATAATTTTCTTCAACCCATTCAGGTAAAATTTCTCTCGCTTGCTGACGAATTTGCGGTTTTTCGATCACCGTTTTCATCAACTCAAGCAAATGTTCCCAGTCGGGATGTAGAAAGAAATGAATGCGTTGGTTGATGATACGAGTTCTAAATTTACTCTCGATTTTCAAGCTAAAATCAGAGTGAACAAAATCATCCGTCGCGCCACCTTTCGTACAAATAATGGGTAAACCTACAGCCATCGCTTCTAAAGCCGATAAATGAAATCCTGAAGCCACATAAGGACATACATAAACATCAGCCGCTTGATAGAGTTGTGCCATTTGTTGAAACGAAAAAGTCTCACCAATATAGGCAATATTCGGTTTAATCTTAGCGACTTCTGCCTCACTCAAAATACTCCGACTTGCCGTTAAAAGAGATTGTTTAGACGGATATAAAGCATCACATCCTTTTAAAACCAGTCGTGCATTGGGATAACATTCAACAAGGGAAACAAACGCTTTAAGAAGGGGACGAATTCCATTTCGATCTTCTTGGTGGCTGACATTTAAAAAAACAAAATAATCATCCCAGCCCAATTGTTGACGAAGGGTTTTTCGTTCGGGAGGAGTTAAAGGTTTATAAAGTTTAGAATCAACTCCCCAGGGAACAATTGCTATTTTACCTTGATCAAAACCATAACGAATCAATCCTTCTTTTGACCATTTTGAAGGCGTGACTATCGTTATATTTGAGTCGAGAGAAATCGGACTTTTCAAAGAGGTTAGAGTCAAACTTTCATCGAACACCGTTCCCCATTCCGCCATTGCAAAAACAAGAGTATGTGAAGCGTTAGACGGTTTTAAATTCAACGGTTCAGCCATTCTCAACAGAACATCTGGAGAGGGAAAAACCGCGTTGCTGAGTTGATCGAGATGTCGTTGATAGGGCGAGTCCCATAAATTCTCAACAGCCTGCCAATTCGGGTTCAAGTAAGGTAAATCTTGATAAGATAGCTGAAGTTCCTGTCGGTTCAGGATTTCCAGTAATTGAAATTGATTCGCGATCGCAATAGAATGAGGAAGGAAACGCCAGCCTTCAATATGAATTTGCATCGGTAAAGTGATCAAAAGTTCTCAACTAGATTCGGCTTAAATTTGCACAAATGGCAATCCTGGTTACATCATTTTACTCTAGGATTGTTCAACAAACAAGACCAGGAAGCCGTGAGAGAATAGAGATGAAGATTCAGTTTCACCTTGAAAAGATAGTCTGTTCTCGCTAAAATAAAAGAATTGAGTTGAAACATTTTATCTCATGTCCGGTTGAACAGTTATAAATAAACGACAGAGGAGTCAGGAGTCAGGAGACAGGAGTCAGGAGGAAATCAAGAAGAAAGAGGAGGATTATGAGAAAGTTTTTGATCACTAATTATCCGGACATGATATTAATTATAAACCTCAAAAAAAAATCAATAGATCATTTAATAATCAGCAGAAATAGGCTAAAATAAAACCAGATAGACGATCATTAATAATTCAAGTTAACCCCGTCAAAACCACCCAAAATGTACTCAAGTTTATCCGGCTTATTCCCAGTCGCAATCCTTAAAAAATCGCCAACGAAGCTTTAAGCTGTCCCCCGAAAAACCCCTTCAATCCTTGAGACTCGAGCCATGATCGATGATGAACGTCCATTAATTTCAGAGCGCCGCATTACCCTATCGCTGTCGAATCTGGTGGTAGTTTTATTAGCCGTCCTCATTTTAGTATTGCTGTGGCAGCTTCAAAGTTTAATTGTGCTGTTAATGATCTCAGTCGTTCTGGCCGCTTCAATTGTACCCATTGTAGATTGGGCAGAAGCCAAAAAACTCCCCCGTTGGTTAGCCGTTATTTTAGTGTATTTAACCCTAATTGCGGGATTAACCGGATTTGGTTTAATTGTCGGCCCCCGAGTCATTGACCAAATCAGCTTATTAGTAGGTCAGCTTCCCCTATTTTCCGAACGTATCGTTGATATTGCCAGTGGTTTAACGAGTCGGCTAGGCGAAGACACCCCCACCCTGATCGAAGAACTACTCGATACCCAATCTCTAACCAACTGGGCAATTCGTTCGAGTCAACAACTGCTTTTGCGATCCTACAGTATCACACGCGGTATCGTGGGCGGCGTTTTCAGCCTGATCATCGCCCTATTTGTCTCCGGCTACATGGTTGCCGATAGTAACACCTTAATCAAAAGCCTCGTGCAACTGTTTCCCTACCCCTGGAACGAACGACTCAACAGCCAAGTCGGACAAGTCAGCCGTCGCATGGGGGGATATATTCGCGGACGTCTACTCGTCTCGGCTATTTTAGGCATTGCCACGACAATGGGGTTAGGATTTTTAGGACTGGGAGAATTTGCACTCGGTTTAGGTGCGATCGCAGGCGTGACTAACCTCATCCCCTTTCTCGGGCCAATTCTCGGCGCCATTCCCGCCTTGATCGTTGCTTTAGCCCAAGGAGGATTTCTGTTTTTCTGGGTGCTGCTGTTATATGTGATCGTTCAAAACGTCGAAACCTACGTTCTTGATCCCTTATTAGTCGGAACCTCTGTCGGAGTTCATCCCCTGTTCCAACTTTTGTCTGTCTTAGGGGGTGTACAAGTGTTAGGAATTTTGGGGGCTTTAATTGTTCCGCCTTGGTTTGCAGGTGTCGCCGCCTTAGTCGAGAACCTCTATCTTAAGCCCAAAGAAGAACAAGAAAAGCTCAAAAAAGCCCAAGCCTTAACTCTGACAGCAGAAACACAGAGATAATGAACCTCGAACTTGTGCCTGAGAACGATAATATTAAAACCCATGAAATTGGAAACCTTTTTCTGGCATCCCCAAAACGGATGGTCAGTCAAAAAACTTCCCTCACTCGACTCTGAACACAGCTTAGTTTTTCTATTTGGTGCTTCTGAGTTTATCAACAATTCTCATCCCATTGACCAACTCACAAAAACCTATCCTCATTCTCATTTTATTGGCTGTTCAACCGCAGGAGAAATTTTTGACACCTGTTTGTTAGATGGAAGCCTCTCCGTTGGTATCGTGCAGTTTGAACACACTCAACTCAAAAGCGCCAGTTATCTACTCAATCCAAGCAATAATATCAGCAATCAGTCCTATAATGCAGGTCGAACCCTCGGCAAACAACTCAATCACCCCGACTTACAAGGCTTGTTTATCTTAGGAGATGGACTCCAAGTTAATGGTAGCGAACTGATACGCGGCTTGAATTCCATTATTAACCCTCGTTCTAAACCCTCTCGAAAGCTGACCATTACCGGAGGGTTAGCCGGAGATAACCATCAGTTTAAACAAACCTGGGTGCTAGCTGAAGGGATTCCCCGTAGTGGTGCAGTAGCAGGCGTTGGGTTTTATGGTAAACAAATCCAAATTGGCTTTGGTTGTCAAAGTGGATGGACAATTTTCGGGCCAGAACGCCGGGTAACTCGCTCTAAACACAATATTCTCTACGAACTCGATGGTAAACCCGCTCTGCAATTGTACAAAGACTATCTCGGTGAACAAGCCCGAGACTTACCCACCACCGCCTTATTTTTTCCCCTGGCTGTTCATACCCCATCCACCCGTAAAGCCACTGTACGAACCCTTGTCAGCCTCGATGAGCATACCCAGTCCATGTGCTTTAGCGGTAATATTCCCCAAGGCGCTCTCACCCAACTAATGCGCGGAAACTATGAAAGACTTGTTAATGGTGCCTTAGCTGCGGCTTTAGTGAGTCGTCACAACATTCAACGTCAATTTACACCCAGGAATGACGAACAAGGGTTTAAAGACTTCTACGCTGATCACAACGAACCCTCACTGGCGATCGCCATTAGTGGTTCAGGGCGTAGACTGGTTTTAGGCGAACGAACAGAAGAAGAACTAGAAGTTACACTAGAAGAGTTACCCGCCCACACTCAACAAATTGGCTTTTATTCCTATGGCGAATTTGCTCCCTACGGAGTGGAAACCATCTGTCAACTGCATAATCAAACAATGACTTTGACTATTATTCGAGAAAATCGAGATAGTCCTTCACTCGTTATCCGTTAACAGTCTTGTAGGGGCAATTCATCTTTTCTCTGGCAGGAGACTCCCGTTATAATCTTCGATTTAACGAGAGAGGAATGCCAGTCCTTTATGTAGGTTTACAACTAGGTGACTTGAATAGCGAAGTAAACAAGTATTTTTGTCGTTTACTCCTTGCTTTAGTCTCTTTTTCTTCGGAAAAAACTGATACAAATCGTTGGCACTGATATAACCCTTGAGGGTAGAACGCCTAGTTTTGTATTCAACGTAGTCTCCGTTTTTGAAAGAATGCGTTCCATCAAACCCACCATAAGTATCACGAACTCCACCTTTTTGAACGGTTAAGTCGTGCATTTTACGGGGTCTTGAAGGAAGACGTTCTACGATACCAAAGGTAAAAGGCGTCACCTGAATTACCCCTTTCCATTGGTATCCGGTCTGAAAACCAGTCGTATTAGGTGCGTATCGGATGAAGTGTCTAGATGCTAGAGCTATGGCATCCGATACATGAGCATTGGGGGTCTGTTCGGCTTTGTTTTTTGACTTGGCAAGTTTAAGCCACTCCCTTGTCCCTGATGTCTCCCATCCCTTCACTAACGCAACTGGAAAATATTTTCCTAGTTCTTTAATTAGGAATGTTTGACCTTGTGCTGCGACTGTAAAGCCCTGACTGTCAGACTTGTTAAGCCGTTCTATGTATGCGTGGGCAATGGGATATAATCGCCGCAATTCATCTACAACTCTCAGTTCCAGTTGCTTGTTAGCTTGAATACTGGGAGGTAATTTAGTAGCCCGTCGATTATCAAACCGCTTTTGTCTGTGGTTGCGTTTTTTGAATAGCAGGCTTCTTTTAATCCGTCGCCCACGTCGAGTTCTTCGTAAAACTCTCCTTTCCTCTAGACGTTTTTGAACCTGCTTTTTGGGTAAGTTCAAGTTTAATCCAATCAATGTGTCTCGTTTGGACTGAACGGCCACACCTGTGAAACACGAACCTGGGTCAATACCAAGACTAATATCTTGGGTTTCTCTCCCTGTCGGTTCTTCTAGTAACTGAACGCAGAATACCTGTAAGTCGTTCTGTACTACTTTTGCCTTGCCATCTCTAACCCAACGCCTTGCCCTAGATGCTTTGGTAGGCATCGCTGGTGAGCCATCGGGATTGAGAACGGGTAGACGCTTGTTAAACATTGGAGATAATCCAGTTAACTGTACTTGTTGGATTTCCAACTACACCTCGCCCATTCTTTGCCGCGATTCCCAACAACTGGTTGGGTCAAACAGGGAGTCCTTGCTGGTGTGGTACAAGGAAGTGTGTAACGTCAAAGAACTCAGTGGGCTATTCAGCTTGCTTACTGCTTGGAGTCCAGTGTTTCTCCGCAAGCTCCCGTTATAATCTTCGATTTAACGGGAGAAGCTGACCTCTGATTTTCAGTCTAGATTAGACTAGGATTTTAGCGAATCACTACCAGCAATTATGCATCCTTTGCTCAAGCGTCAACTCAAACGGCTTGCTCTTAGCGAAAACACGCCTCCAAGCAATGCTGTCGCATGGCAGGAATTCCTTGATCGTATCAGTCGTAGCTACACCGAAGCCGATCAAGAGCGATATCTCGTAGAGCGATCGCTCACACTCTCGTCTCGGGAAATGTTACAACTGTACGAGCATCAACGACAGGAAACCGAAACTCGTCTGGCAACAGAACGAGATCGACTGCAAGCGGTGATTAGCTCTTTGGGGGCAGGATTGTGTATTCTTGATCCCAAAGGTTGTCTCCTCTCAATGAACCCTGAAGCTGAACGGTTACTCGGATGGAAACAGACCGAACTTTTAGGCCAACCTTTATTACAGCATATTGCACCCGATTCAAAACTCTCTTCGGTTGATTTTCCTTCTACTTTTCAAGACGGCTTAGATTGTTCGTCTTCTGCCACTTGTGTTCCGCAAATTTTAAAGTCGAGTGACGATCAATTTCTCTGCCGCAATCATCAAATTTTAGCAGTTTCTTATGTTCTTAATCCGATTCTGGATCACGAAACCCTGATCGGTGCGGTGCTGATTTTTCTCGATATTACGGATCGCAAACGCGCTCAACTCGAAGCCGAGCGATCGCTGTCTTTATTACAAGCAACGTTTAATGCGACTGATGCGGGAATTGTTGCCTTAGATCGTTATGGAAAAGTCTGCAATTTTAATCAAAAATTTGTGGAAATGTGGCAAATTCCCGAAGCGATGTTATACTCACCTAACCCTCAATCTGCTCTGACTTTTGTCCTGAGACAGCTTAAATATCCGCCTCGGTTTTTGAATACCGTTATGCAACTGTCCGCCGATCCGAAAACTCCAACCTATGACATTGTAGAGTTTAAAGATAGTCGGATTTTTGAAGTGTATTCTCATCCGTCAAAAGTGGGTGAAAAAATTGTCGGGAGAGTTTGGAGTTTCCGCGATATTACCGAACGAAAACGAGTTGAAAAATCGCTTAAGCATCGTGTTGAATTTGAACAACTTATTACCAACTTATCCACTTATTTTATTAGTTTAAGCACCGAAGAAATCGATTATGGTATTGAACAAGCTCTCCAAAAAATTAGTCAATTTATTGGTGTTGATCGCGGATATATCTATCTATTTCCTGATGATGAATCTCTGATAAAATCGTTTTATGAGTGGAAAAAAGATGCCAATAAAACTGATTTACAGGAGGAATCCACAGCAGCATTACCTAAAAACAATAAATTAATTAACATTCTCGAAGATCGACTCAAACCCAACTCAAATGAAAAGCTCAATCCTTCAGAAATACCCTGGATTATGCAGCAACTCAATCAGCTAAAAAGTATTCATTTATTGGCTGATGATTTGTCCGAAGAAGCTCGATCAGATTTACAATATTTGCAGCAATTCCACTCAAAAGAGAGTTTATTTGAGCCTCAAAAAAAATCTCTTGACAACTTACAATACCTGAGCATTATTCCTTTAGTTTGTAGTAAATCCGTCGTGGGATTTCTCCGCTTTGATGCCGTAAATTCCGCTTTTACCTGGTCATCTGATAGCGTCGCTTTATTAAAAATGGTGGCCGAAATGTTTTCTAACGCCATTCAACGCAAACGAACCGAAGCCGTTCTTCGACAAACAGAAGCCAAATATCGCAGTATCTTTGAAAACGCAGCAGAAGGCATTTGTCAAACCACTCCCCAAGGTCGTTATCTCAGTGCAAACCCCGCTTTAGCCCGAATATTAGGTTATGCTTCGCCGTCCGCGTTGATTGAAGGGATCACCGATATCAACCAACAACTCTATGTTAAACCCAATCGACGGGCTGAATTCATCGCCGCCATGCAAGCCAACCCCCTTGTTTCGGGATTTGAATCGCAAGTTTATCGCCAAGATGGTAGTATAATCTGGATATCAGAAAATGCTCGAGCCGTCCGCGATGCAACAGGCCGAATTGTTTGCTACGAAGGCACAGTTGAAGACATTACTGAAAGCAAAGAAGCCTCCGTTGCCCTCAAACAAGCCAAAGAAGCCGCAGTCGCCGCCAGTCGGGCTAAAAGTACCTTCCTCGCCAATATGAGCCATGAACTACGGACTCCCCTAAATGCGATTATCGGCTATGGAGAAATTTTAGCAGAAGAAGCAGAAGATTCAGGATATGGGGATCTGGTTCCTGATTTAGAACGGATTTGCAACGCCGGACGAAATCTGCTCACCCTGATTAATGATATTCTCGACATCTCAAAAATAGAAGCAGGTCGGATGGATTTGTATCTAGAAGCCTTGAATATTTCCGACCTGATCGAAAGTGTGATTTCCACCGCTCAACCTCTCGTTGATCGCAATGGTAACACCTTAGAAGTGGAATGCGATAGCGAGATTGAGATGATGATTGCCGATGTCACCAAAGTTCAACAGATTTTATTAAACTTACTGAGTAATGCGGCTAAATTTACAACCGCAGGTCAGATTAAATTAAAAGTCTCTTCGCTATTACCAGAACCTCAAAACCTAGTAGAATATGGGGAGTCGGAAAATTCAGCAACTTCTTTTATTCAGTTTCAAGTCAGTGATACAGGAATTGGGATGAGTCCTGAACAATTGGATATTTTATTTCAACCATTTACTCAGGGCGATGCGTCTACAACACGCCGCTATGGGGGGACGGGATTAGGTTTAACAATTAGCCAACGTTTTTGTCAAATGATGGGCGGATCGATTACAGTAGAAAGTCAGCTTGATCGCGGTTCCACCTTTACGGTGATTCTACCCACAGAGGTTAAAAATCAAACTGGGGAACTGATAGAGGAGGAAGACAACTGGAAACCTCCAATTTCATCGTTGATCACTCAACATTCCATTACCCCTGTGACTGCAACTGCCAATCTTGATCATACGATTTTAGTGATTGATGATGACTTGATAGCACAGGATCTGATTGTGCGATCGCTAACCGCAGAAGGGATAAAAATCGAAACCGCATCTTCAGGACAAGAAGGACTCCGCAAAGCCAAAGAACTTCATCCTGATGCCATTACCCTGGATATTATGATGCCGAGTATGGATGGTTGGACGGTATTATCGGCACTGAAAGCTGATCCCGAGTTAGCCGATATTCCGGTAATTGTGTTATCCTTCGTGAGCAATAAAACCCGAGGTTTTGCTTTGGGGGCGTCCGACTATCTGATTAAACCCGTTGATGGAAAACGTCTAGCGAACCTCGTCAGCAAATATCAACATCAACATCACGATGATGATTCTAATCCCATCAATCACATTTTGATTGTTGAGGATGATCTTAGCGCCCGTCAGATGTTGCGAGAACTCTTAGAACGAGATGGTTGGCGGGTTTGGGAAGCCGAAGATGGTTCGACGGCTTTGAAACAACTGAGCCAAAATACACCGAGTTTAATTTTACTGGATTTGGTTTTGCCTCAAATCAGTGGTTTCGAGCTGATTGATCTTTTGCGAAACACGCCTGACTGGGCTAGGATTCCAATTATAGTAACAACAGCAATGGACTTAACCTCCCGAGAAAGTTCGCAACTGCAAGGTTGTGTGGAACAAATCCTGCAAAAAGGAAGTTATAACTGTGAGGATCTGTTGCGTGATATTCGGGGGCTAGTCAATGCTAGTCTGAGAACATCATCTTTAGTTTCCCCGAGTCGGAATACTGAACTGTCAACGCTCAAATCAGATCATGGCTAAGATTTTGTTGGTTGAAGATAACGAAATGAACCGAGATATGCTAGAACGCCGTCTCAGTCGCAAGGGATATGAAGTTTTGATCGCGGTTGATGGGGCTGAGGGAGTAGAACTGAGTCGCTCCCATCAGCCTGATATTATTCTCATGGATATGAGTTTACCCGTCATGGATGGATGGAGTGCGACACGCGAGATTAAAAACTATCCTAAAACAAACACTATACCCGTGATAGCACTGACGGCTCACGCGATGGCTGGCGATCGCGAAAAGTCTATTGCAGCCGGATGTGATGATTACGACACAAAGCCCATAGAATTTACCCGACTTTTAGAGAAAATCGAAACACTCTTAAAAAAAACAGCAACTCCGTGAGTAAGCTATTCTATTCGTGATTGATCAAGCTTAGGTTGAATATTCAATTTAGGCACAGGAAAGAACGCAGGAGAGAGTGATGACTCTATTGACTGCTGAAGTTCCATCCAGCCTTGCTTGAAAGATCTTTTGTAGCAAGTCAAAGGCGGTGCAATTGCGACCATCCTATCTTAAGTTTCTGGAGTTGGGCTTGAATCCAAAGGCTTGAGAAGGACATTTATTAGAAAGGCAGATGAACGCTTACCCAGAATCATCTCTTGTTCTCATCGTTGATGATAACGAGGTTAATCGCGACTTACTAGCCCGACGGATCAAACGAGAAGGCTGCCGAGTTATACTGGCGACTAACGGCTTTGAGGCGTTGGAGATGATGCGTTCTCAACCGCTTGATTTGGTGTTGCTGGATATTATGATGCCTCAGATGAACGGCTATCAAGTCCTAGAAGCCCTGAAAGCTGATCAGAGTTTGCGCTACATTCCGGTGATTATGATTTCGGCGGTTAACGATATTGAGAGTGTAGTCCGTTGTATTGAACTCGGGGCTGAAGATTATCTCTCCAAACCCTTTAACCCGGTGTTATTACGCGCTCGCATTAATGCCTGTTTGGAGAAAAAGCGACTTCGGGATCAAGAACGGGCCTATCTCAAAAAATTGGCGGCTGAACAAGAAAAGTCTGAGCAGCTTCTTCTGAATATTCTCCCTAAAGCCATTGCAGAACGCCTTAAACGCGGAGAAAGCACCATCGCTGATAGTTTTGATGATGTGACGGTTTTGTTTGGTGATATTGCCAATTTTACGAAGCTGTCGGCTGATCTGTCTCCGGCGGAACTGGTGGAAATTCTCAATCGCATTTTTTCTCGGTTTGATGAGTTGGCTGATAAGTACCATCTTGAAAAAATCAAAACTCTCGGTGATGCTTATATGGTGGTTGGCGGACTCCCGACTCCTCAAGCGGATCATGTTGAGGCGATCGCCGAAATGGCTCTAGATATGCAGCAGATTATTGGTCAGTTTAGTCTCAAAGAAGGGGAACCTCTGCAAATGCGGATCGGGATTAATACAGGGCCAGTGGAAGCGGGTGTAATTGGCATGAAAAAGTTTACCTATGATTTGTGGGGGGATACGGTGAACACGGCGAACCGCATGGAGTCTCATGGAATTTCTGGGAAAATTCAAGTCACCGCCACGACTTATGAACGCTTGAAGGAAAAATATCTCTTGGAAGAACGGGGTACAATCACGGTTAAGGGCAAGGGAGAAATGCTTACCTATTTTCTGACGGGTCGAAAAGACAGGGAATAGGGGAGGTCACTGGTCACTGTAAACTGTAAAGACTGCTATGCTTTTGTTGAGTTAACTAGACCTATTCAAACAAAAACTGATGTTATCTACGGGCGAACTTCTCAATTATTCTAAATGGATTGGTATTTTTACCTTGTTTTGCGCTTTTTTGACTGTACTGGCATTGATCTTTAAATGGGGGATTCGCTTCCGGTTGGTGGGGATAACGGCTTTTATGGGCGTTTTAACCCTGGGTGTCTTTGGCCTCGGTTTGGGACTGTTTAACCGGGTTGCGGTTCCGGGTGCGGTTCGCTATTCTCGGGTTTATGATGATGGCGATCGCCAAATTGTGATTGTGGTTGCGCCGGAGATTACGCCGACGGAGTTAGAAGCAACATTACAGCAAGCGGCGGCGGATTTGTTTTCTCCGGGACGCACGGGACAGCCGGATGAACGTTTAACTATTCGGGCGCGGACTTTAATTCATCCTGAACCGGGGGTTTCTGAACCTGTGTATTTGGGTGAGGTACGACGTTCTAATGTTCAAGGAAACGGTCAAGATTTAGAGGTGGATATTGATCAAGAACGGTTTGCTCATCTGCAAGAAGTGGTTGAGAATTCCCCGGCTTAATTCGTAATTTTAATGCGATATCTTTTGTACAAAAATTATGAATCCGGATTGAACAATGATTTAATGTCTTTGGAATTAGCCGTCGGATTAGCATATCTGACGAAACGGCGGCTTGTTTATTACGGTTCGGCCGGAGAACAAAAACAATTAAAGCCTGTGGCTGGAGGATTATATAATCGAGTTCCAGAGCATCGCAAAGCTATCATTAATAACCAACGAATTCCAACAATTCTTGATCTCTTAGATCCGATACCGATTGAGTGGATCACTTATTCAGAGTTTTTAGCGGAAAATCACTTAAATACTTTGAGTTTGTCTAACTGTGATCTGCGGTTAGTGAATGCTGTTTTTGTTCCCAATCATGCAGTTGTTATTCCTGATGTTATCGAAGAATTTGCTGAAAATCGATTAATTTTAAGAGATGTTCAGCAGGATATCTGGCATTTAAGTCAATGTAATTTTGGATTTTATTCTCGCTTTTTTTATTTGCCTCATCCTTCGCTTTATACTTTGATGGAATCTATCCGTCCTCATGTGATCTATCGTAATTTAGCCGATAAAATTAGCCATAAACTGGGTCGGTTTAATGGGATTCATGTGAGACTCACTGATTATCGAAAACATATTCCCGGTATTGATCAATGTTATTCTCAAAAGATACTCAGCAATATTAAAGCCAATTTTCCTCGAAATGAATTATTAGTTATTTGTACCGATGAATCCGATAACAAACATTTTTTTACGGAGATTATGAATTATTATAAAAACCATCTCTTTATTGATGAATTTATCATCAATGAATTCGTCTATGATTTCAAAGATTTACCCTTTACCGACGAACAAACTTTAGGACTGATTTGTAACTTAGTCATGGCAAAAGCGGCTCAATTCGCCGGAACACTTCGTAGCACATATACGGGAATCATTCATCGCAATTGGCTGAGAAATCGACTCAACATTAATCCTGATATTTCTCAACTGTCTTTTCAATATATAGATAGTGGTTTTGACGGTCAAGATGTAGATTTTCAAGATGGATTTTATCCCGAAAAAAACACAGGCTTATTTAGTTGGAACCGTATTCAATTCCCCGTTTCCCCCGAAGGCAAATCTTGGTATCGAGAATGGCCGGAATCTGTGGTTGTCAGCATTTAAATTCATAAAAAATTGATAAAATTGTATGACTGGGTTCTGAGTTAGGCTTGAATTTTCACCCGTAACATTGTTTAAGCCTTCTCACTTAGAGATGATCGCATTTGATGGCGCAGGTAGAGCAAGATTTGGACGAAGAACTCAAAAAGGTTTCAAGCAGCCCCTACGGGTTGTCAAAAAACAGATAATTTCCGGTTTGCAGTCTTTGTAGCGATCGCCAATGCGTTACAATTATTAAGATACGTCAACAAATGCCAATAACCTTATAACTTCTGCTACTAGGCACTAACCTATGTCTCTCCCCATTCGCAACGTTGCTATTATTGCCCACGTCGATCACGGCAAAACCACCTTAGTAGATGCCTTGTTAAAACAGTCCGGTATTTTCCGTGAAGGGGAAGATGTTCCGGACTGCGTGATGGACTCTAACGATATTGAACGAGAACGCGGAATTACTATTTTATCGAAAAATACAGCCGTTCGATACAAAGAAACCCTAATTAATATTGTTGATACTCCCGGTCACGCGGACTTTGGCGGTGAAGTTGAACGAGTTTTAGGCATGGTAGACGGGTGTATCCTGATTGTGGATGCGAATGAAGGCCCGATGCCTCAAACCCGCTTTGTGTTGAAAAAAGCCCTGGAAAAAGGCTTGCGTCCGATTGTTGTTATCAATAAAATTGACCGTCCTCGGGCTGAACCTTACGGCGCCGTTGATAAAGTCTTGGATCTGTTCCTCGAACTCGGTGCCGATGATGATCAATGTGAATTTCCCTATTTGTTTGCATCGGGCTTAGAAGGCTACGCCAAACGAGGCTTAGAGGAACAAGGCGTCGATATGCAGCCCTTGTTTGAAGATATCCTCGAACACGTTCCGCCCCCTGTCGGTGATTCGACCAAACCCCTGCAATTACAAGTGACAACCCTAGATTATTCTGAATATGTGGGGCGAATTGTGATTGGCAAAATTCACAATGGCACCATCAAAGCTGGACAACAAGCGGCTTTAGTCAGAGAAGATGGAACAATTTTCAAAAGCAAAATTACCAAGTTAATGGGCTTTGAAGGCTTAAGTCGTATTGATCTTGAAGAAGCCACCGCCGGAAATCTGGTTGCAGTTGCAGGGTTTGCTGATGCGAATATTGGCGAAACCATTACCTGTCCGAACGAACCTCAAGCCCTGCCTTTAATTAAGGTCGATGAACCGACATTACAGATGATGTTCTCGGTGAATGACTCACCGTTTGCAGGTCAAGAAGGATCTTACGTCACTTCGCGTCAGTTGCGCGATCGCTTGATGCGGGAGTTGGAAACCAACGTCGCCCTGCGAGTCGAAGAAACAGACTCCCCGGATCAGTTTATGGTGTCGGGACGAGGTGAACTTCACCTGGGTATTTTAATTGAAAATATGCGGCGGGAAGGCTACGAATTCCAAGTGTCTCAGCCGCAGGTGATTTACCGTGAAATCAGTGGTCAACCCTACGAACCGTTTGAATATCTGGTGTTAGATGTTCCTGAAGAGGCTGTGGGGAGTTGCATGGAACGCTTGGGCCAGCGACGGGCCGATATGCAGGATATGCGGGTTGGTGGTAATGGACGCGCCCAGTTAGAGTTTGTTGTCCCTGCGCGGGGGTTGATTGGTTTCCGGGGTGATTTCATGCGAATTACTCGCGGAGAGGGAATTATGAACCATAGTTTCCTAGAATATCGGCTTCTCTGTGGAGAGATTGAAACTCGCCGTAATGGGGTGTTAATTGCCTTTGAAGAAGGGGTGAGTACCTTCTACGCAATGAAAAACGCCGAAGATCGGGGTTCATTCTTTATTACACCGGGAACGAAGGTTTATAAAGGGATGATCGTTGGGGAACACAACCGTCCTCAAGATTTAGACTTGAATATCTGCAAGGCGAAACAGTTGACGAACCATCGTTCCGCAACGGGTGATGAACTGGTACAATTGCAAACACCTGTAGACATGAGTTTAGAACGGGCTTTAGAATATATTGGCCCGGATGAACTGGTGGAAGTCACACCCGAGTCGATTCGTCTACGGAAAGTCAGTAAAAAGTTAGTCAGACGTTAAAAATTTCCTAAACAGCACGACATCTTTCCAAAACGGTAAAATGTCGTGCTTGCTACTTTTTTTGAAATTAGTTTTCGTCAAAGATTAAGAGTTTTAGAATAGAAAGAGTTGCAGCGTTCCCTCTCAATTTCTAAGGATTTAGAAAATCATGCCTCTTTTTGAGAAAAACTTAAAAGGGATCATTGATTAGTTGCCAACTCTCGGGTTGAGACGCGCCATCCCCTGTGATACGATTGGTTTTTCCTGCAAACAAGTTAGCTTTTCTTGACAAAAGCTTCAGGAATAGGATCTTATACATCTTGTTAAAAGGTGCTATGATCTGATAACAAGAAAACTCAAATCAATCTCCCCCAATCACTGAACTCAAACGTAGAGGCACAGCGATCGAGGAAGACCAAAACCGGGATTTATCCCGTATGCGTTAATCTGGTCACAAGCTAGGGACGCGCTCGATTTTAACCTTTGAGAGGGGGTAGCCCTAAATGCTAGTACCTGATTTAGTCTATCTGTCAATGTCTATGTTGGCAGTTAGTATTAGTGTGATAACCACTGATGAGATTGCCAAGATCATGGCTCGAGGAATTGCTTTATTGCTTGTATTTCTAAGCATTGCCTCTGCGCCCTGGTTAGTTTTACTCATCCTGCTCGTTCCTGTGCTTAGTTATAAGCTAATTGAACGATTTCAGTGGTAACGATCAATACAAACCTCAAAAAAAGTCGATGCAGGTTTGTATCGGGTGAATTCGATGACGGGGAAGACTGCAAAATCTAGCGCAGCCTAGCAAACTGCTTTAGTTCTCTCCCCCGCCTGACGGTTAACAGAAAGATTAACTTGATTTCAAATCTTGAAGCTTAGGCTTCTATTCTATCACTTCGGTAGCTCATACTGCTCAACAATTTTTTTCGCAAACTCAGGAACGTGGGCATCTAGCTTTTCAGGATGGTTGCGCTTCACATAGAGATAATTGCGCGTAAAATGAGAATCGATGGAAAATCGAGCATATTCTAACCCTTTGGGGCCTATTTTTTCAATCACCACCCCCATCAGTTTCGCTGCCCACATCGGTAACGTTACGCCTTTGTCGTAAGCGGGAATACTTTGTTGGACTGCTTGTTGACGCTTGCCTTCAGAATGAACAGGTTGGGTGTCGAGTTGACCTGATACCAAGTCTAACATCTCTTTGCCCGTTTCATTACGAACCACAATCCATTGCCAACCAAAGGGCGCTCCCATATATCCTACCACTAAATCGGCTAAGGAGTTGACATAATCAAAACAACTCAAACAAGAGGGGGCGAAAATATCTTTGAGTTCTTTAGTATTTAACCCAAAAAACGGCACTTTTTCTATCGATCCATCTGAGTGTTTGAAGTGAACCCGAAAGTCTTGCATAAATTCATAATGCACGACAGTTTCAGGAGATTTACTGGTGGTTTCGAGAAACTTTTGTAAACCTGCGCGAGTCACATTATCAACACAAGGCGTTCCCAACACATAGAGTTTTTCTAATCCTAATTGTTTCTCAACTGCCCGTAACGCTTGAATTTGACAACCAACTCCAATCACTAATAACCGCTTCATTCCCGATTTTTCGATTTCTTCGAGAACGGAAAGATTGGGTGAAAGGGTGGGTTTGTTAACTCTTGCTGCTAGAATTTCTTCAGGCGTTCTCGCAATTACAGGCATGGGTTGAAAGCGATCTTCTTTGGTATTTTGAACACAAACCACGCCTTCAACAATTCCCTGAGTTAACATTTCACAAGCGATACTGCTAACAATTCCCGTCCATTGGGCGCCTTCGATGGGTTGTTTTTTTCGCGCCGCCATCATCGTTTGATGAACCCCAAAATAGAGATCATCCTCGTTTTCTAAATTGCGACTTCGCCCGTGAGTTTGGGTTTCCAGTTGGGTAATTTGTTGGTTGATGAAAGCGCAGGCTTCTCTAACGTAATGAACGTAATAGGTGTCACACAGTCCACACTCGCTACACAGTTCTTTAGCGGGACGGCGACTCCCCGGTTTCAACGCTTTGGCTTTCTGATGTTTGGGTGTTTCCTGTATTGCGGTCATTGAAACTTTGTTTATTATACCAAGTTTTAGGTTTATCACATTTTGTCACCGAGTTTCCCTTTTGTCATATTTTTTAAGGTTGAACATCAACAGGGTTGAATTCGTGTTATAAAATAGTTCGATAAACGCATCAAATTAAATCGGAATATTGGTCTAAGTGTATTTACGGACAAGAGAGGTAAAATTATATTCTAAAGTTCCGTAAAAACGCTGATGCGGTAAACTTCCAACTTTGGTAGATTGAATTTAAAGTGTTATTCAAGCTTTGGATTAAATAAGCAAAGGAAATGTAAAATTATGTCCTCACTATATGATCCTTTAATACAAATGCGTGTAGCCGTAAAACAAGCGGTTTTGGCTCAACAGCAAACTCAGCAACAATACGAGCAATATAAATCTGAAGTAGATAAGTGGTATTCTCGCGTTCAATTAGCATTGCAAAAGGGAGATGAAAACCTAGCACGAGAAGCATTGCTGCGAAAGCAATACTATGAGGAGCAAGCAAAAAAAACAAAAGTTATTCTTGATAATCATAGGATTCAGGTTGAGAGACTTAAACGCAATTTAAGTCAGTGTGAGGGTAAAATATATGAGCCTGAAATTAAAAAATATCAACCTGTACAACCCAAGATTGAAGAAAAAGAAGATAGTACAAAGCTTTTAGAAAAGGCAATTCAAGAAACACGTTTAGCAATGAATCACGCTATTAAAAGTAAAGAGTATCTTCAAAAACAGTTGAGTGAACAGGATTCAATGATTTTACAACTAAAACAACATCTCATAACTCTAGAAAGTCTCAAAACTCAGTTGAAAGAAAATGTATCAGAAAAAGCTAATAATACGAGTATACAAAAAGGTACAAGTTTAGAAGAATGTTTTTTTGCTCAACTTGAAGACGGAAGTGATTATGATGATTTAGAAGCTTTGAAAACGCAAATGCTTGGCTCTGCTAAAACTCAAGGTCAACTCCCCGTAGGTGAAGAAACGACGACTGCGCCTCAAACTCCCGCCCAAAAAACAGAAGTTGATAGTGAGTTAGAAAAACTGCGAGAACAACTAGACAATCTGTAAAACTATCAACATTCTTATCAATCTAAAAAACATATCAACCTTATTGTAGGGGCGGGTTCCGCGTTAATTGATGTTTCTCACAATTAATACTATTAAACCCGCCCAATTTTTTAAAATTGTTGTGGGGGTGGGCGGGTTTTACAGTGAACAGTAGACAGTGAACAGTAGACAGTGAACAGAGAATCTTGATCACGAATATCTTCAAGAACTGTAAACTGTTTTCACTGGTCACTGCATAACTGATAACTGATAACTGTTCTGAACCCGCCCCTACAAACCCGGTTTTTCAATGTTATTGTGGGGGTGGGCGGGTTTATTTAGTCACTAGGTTTGCTATTTGTCACATTTTTTAAGGTTGGACCTCAAGGGAGTTAAATTCGTATTATAAAATAGTTCGATAAACGCATCAAAGAAAATCAGAATGTTTGTCTAAGTAAATTTACGCAGAAGACAGGTAAAAGTTTATTATAAAAATTTCCGTATCAACCCGAATAGGTTTGATTCAACCCGTATGATAAATTAGAATAGAGTTGTAATTTTTTTCGAGATCGGAGTCATAAACAGTATGCCTGAATTTAAAGAATACAGAAGTGTCAGTGAATTTCCTGCAAAAGCCGAGAACTTAACTTACGAAGAATTGATTGCCAACTATTATGATTTGCGGAATACTTATAGAAGTTTAACCAGTAGTCGGGGACAGCTTGTTCGTCGTCAAAGAGAAGCAAAAGAAAAAATTGTTGTCCTTAATCAAGATATTCGGGAAAAAATTAAGCAGTTAGAAACTCTCGAACAAGAAAAACAAGAAATTGAGAGAATACTTGAAAGACGAAACTTTGAATTGCAACAGAAAGACATTCAAAAGCAAGAACTTAAACAAGAACTCAATACAATAACCGCAGAAATTATTTATTTGAAAGAAGAAAGACAAGCAATCTCAAACATGATTCAAAACTTAAAAAATACTTATGATGATGTTCAAGGAACAAATGGTATACTAGGTACATTTGAACGTCTACAAAACATCATGCGAGCCGTTAAGATTTTCTTTACTACAGATATTGGCGAACTGATTAAACAGCAAAAAGCGGAGATTAATTCTAATCCTGACAGTCAAGAAAATTCTCGAACAATCGGAAAAAATTTGTTAGATAAGAAATAGGAGTAAAAAAAATGCCAAATATTTTAGAAACCCTGCAAGATGAAAGCCGCTTTGACAAAATAAAGAAAAGTATTAACAAAGTTAATCAAGGTGTAGAAAATCTGAGCGATATTGCTGAAAATTTAGCCGATCAAACCGTTGATGCAGTTGAGTCTGGAATGCGACTGGGATATGCTTATGCACAGGTAGAAGAAGCTGAAGAAAAGCAATCCGTTAACTCTGATGAATATATTGATGTTGAAGTTGCATCTTTATCACCCAATACATCTCAGGTTCTCGAACAAGAATATCTCAAAAATGCAGATTATTGGACAAAAGATTCTTTAAAAGCTCGTTTTGGGAGTTGTCAGAAAGCTTATCAATACTTACAGAAAACTTATGGTTTTAAGTTTCAACCCAGTTGGGATAAAGTTCTAGAAGCTTTTAATACGGGTGGAAAAAAGGAAAGTCTAACTCTTGAACAGGAAGTAGAAACTTTAAAACAAACCGTGAGTTTACAACAACAGCAACTCCACAAGTTAGAACAACAAAATACTCTGTTAGAAGCCAAACTGAATGAAGTTTTGAGATTGCTGAATTCTGCTAGCTAAGGGGTGGGGCGGGTTTTACAGTGAACAGTAGACAGTGAACAGAGAATCTTGATCACGAATATCTGCAAGAACTGTAAACTGTTTTCACTGGTCACTGCATAACTGATAACTGATAACTGTTCTGAACCCGCCCCTACAAATAGATTTTAATTCGTTTTATTGAGGAAAAATAATGAATAATTCTCACAATTTTAACACAATCAAACCCCTAACAGAAGCAACAACATTTGCACTCGCAGGAGTCACAACAGGCGCCAGTTTAGCCACAACAATAGGAGGGATGGGGTTAGTGGGTGGGTTTGGTGGGGTTGCAGTGGGAAGCCTACCCATTACTTTAACAGGTGGCGTTGTAGGTGTGGCGGCTTATGGTGCAAAACAAGCCATTCAACAATCAGATTCTTCTGTTATTTTACCTCTGGTTGGAGGTGCGATCGCAGGCGTAGGGGTTGCGAATATTGTTGGGGGAATGGGGTTAACTGTTGGGGGAACTGCTGTTAGTATTGGAGTTGTACCTGTCGCCACAGCAGGCGCAATTCTGGGGTTAGCGGGATATGGGTTTCAACAGATGATCGAACATTATTCAACTGTTAAAAATTCGCCCGCGAAACAATGGGAATATGCAATTTATCGGAAATTGAATGAAGATTTAGGCGCAGCAAAAAAAGCCAAGTTAGAAGCAGATCAAGCCAAACGAGATGAATTCTGGAAACAGCGAGATGCTGAATTTAAACAGAATAAATTGATGTGATTTAATTTTAATTAAAAACACCGACCTTTAGAACAGATTCAAAAAAGTCGGTGTCTCTAAAACCTCAAAATCAAAGTCTTGTTACTGAACTCCAATGATTTGATAAATGACAGAATTGATAATTCCTAATGCAATTGAACCAATTAAAGCACTTAGGACTCCCCATTGCAAACGAAATCCTGAAACTAACCAAGCCGCTAATCCAAAAACTGCCATATTCAGAATAACGCCAACGATAAAGGTAGAGAAAACGGCATCTAGGGGAACCGCTAACCGAATCAAAAAAGGTCGAACCAAAACATTTAAAACTCCAAAAATAGCCGCCGACCATAAAGCTTTTTGAAAGCTATCAATTTCAACGCCAGTAATCGGACGAAGTTGAGCAATAACAAACAAACTAATCGCATTAACAACCCAAATAATTAGTAAATTAACGGGGTTGTCCATTATATTGTCCATCTGAGTTTCCTCTTCAGTGATGTTTTTTGGATTACACCCTAAACATTAAACCGGAATAGTAGCACATCTCCTTCTTGTACAGTATAATCTTTACCTTCTGAACGTACCAACCCTTTTTCTTTCGCCGCAGTCATCGAACCTGTCGTGACTAAATCTTGATAAGCAACGGTTTCCGCGCGAATAAAACCTCGTTCAAAATCGGTATGAATAACACCTGCGGCTTGCGGGGCTAACATTCCGGCTTGAATTGTCCAAGCGCGAGTTTCTTTTGGCCCAGTGGTTAGAAAGGTTCGTAAACCTAACAGTTGATAAGTGGCTTTAATCAAAGATTTTAAACCACCTTCTTTCACGCCCAAAGACTCGAGAAAATCCGCTCGTTCTTCTGGGGGTAATTCAATCAATTCTGACTCAACTTGAGCCGAAATAATCACCACTTGAGCATTTTCTTTAGCAGCAATTTCTCTAACTTGTTCAACCCATTTATTCCCGGTTGCTAAGTCTTCTTCGGAAACATTAGTTGCGTAAATAATCGGCTTTTGAGTTAACAATTCTAAGACTTTCACGGCTTCGATTTCTTCGTCAGTTAAGTCGGCTTGTCGAGCCGCTTTTCCGGCGTCTAATACTGCGGTGATTTTCTCTAACGCGCCTAACTCTAATTGAGCCTCTTTACTGGTACGGGCTAGCTTACGAACTCGTTCTATCCGACGTTCGATTTGTGCTAAATCGGCGAGTCCTAATTCTAGGTTAATGATCTCAATATCGCGTACCGGATCTATGGAACCAGAAACATGAATAATATCATCATCCTCGAAACAACGAACCACATGAATAATCGCATCAACTTGACGGATATTCGCCAAAAATTTATTTCCCAATCCTTCACCTTGACTGGCGCCTTTCACCAATCCTGCAATATCAACAAATTCAATCCGAGTGGGGACTATTTGTTCAGAATTGGAAATTTTAGCTAACACCTCTAGGCGCTCATCGGGTACGGCGACAACACCCACATTCGGTTCAATCGTACAAAACGGAAAATTCGCGGCTGTGGCTTTAGCATTAGCAACGACAGCGTTAAAAAGGGTTGATTTACCAACATTCGGAAGTCCAACAATTCCAGCTCTGAGCATATCGCAGATTAAAAGGTGTTACCCCTGTAACAATAGCAGACAAAACGCTCTTTTTGTGAACCTTTTTTATGAATTCGGGTTGTTTAGGTTTACTCCGACTTCAACGGTTTGAGAAGAAAGCGATTTCGTCCTTCTATTTTAGCTTGGTAGAGTGCTTGATCGGCAATTTTAATCAAGGTAACAGGAGACGCTTCACAACAAGGAATTCCCCCAGAAACGCCAATACTAAGCGTCACAAATGCGCTAATTTCCGAAGCGGAATGAGGAAGCGCTAGGGTTTGTATAGCAGCTTGAATTCGTTGAGCCATATGAATGGCGCCTTGAGCGGAAGTATTGGGTAAAATAATCCCAAATTCTTCACCCCCATAGCGAGCCACTAAATCAGCCGGACGCCGAATAACTTGGTGAAGCGTTTGAGCGACTTTGATTAAACATTCATCTCCGGCGAGATGTCCGAAAGTATCGTTGTAAGTTTTAAAACAGTCAATGTCACACAAGATTAAAAATAAAGATTGTTGCTCTCGACATAACCGCAACCATTCTTGATTTAACATCTCATCAAAACTACGACGGTTAGGAATTTGCGTTAAACCATCTAGAGTCGCTAAGGTTAATAAAGTTTTATTTTTAGCTTCAAGTTTTTGATTAATTAAATGCTCTTGTTCTATCTTTTCTTGGAGTTGTAGAGACATTCGTCGCACTCGCATTAACCCTTCGATTCTTAAAAAGAGTTCGGGTTTTTCAATCGGACTAAAAATGACTTCATCAACACTTTTCCACACTTGATCGGTTAAGTGTTTCGCTTGTTGTCGAGGCGTAATTAATAAAAAGGGTAAAAAAATCGGTTCTAAAACGGTTCGTTGATATTGTATATATTGATAATATTTTTTGAGCATTATTCCATCTAGCAAACACAAATCAAAAGGTTCTTCTAGTGCTTGCTCATTATCACCCCAAATCATTTGATAGTGATGCTCAAGCAGTTCAACTAAAAGACGACAATTTTCTTTGTGAGCAATTAACAAGAGTAAAGTATTATTCATCACAGTTTACCAATAAAACTGCCAATTCTGTTCTGTAACTGACCCTAACAAGAGTGGCACTAAAACTAGGGTCATTCAAGTCTAGCCCTTTGGAAAAACTCTTAGATCATCGATTTTTATCTGAAAAGTCTCACCTTTCATCAGCGAGTTTTACCAAGCTTATTTGTTACTTTTATTTGAAGTTTTCCCGTTCATCAAAGCGGATAAATTCGGGATTTCCACTTAGCATTCCCCGCAGGTTTGTCAAGGGTTCGCCGACTTTAATTCCATAACGAGTAATTTCAATTTCTCGCAAGGTTTTTTCAAAATCGCTCAGTCGTTTTTTCAGAACGCCTATCGCTTTGCGAAGTTCCCCTCGAATTTCCAGATACCGCATGAAAATAATGTTATCTGCTAGATAAGAAATCCCCAACTCCGTCACCCTAAAATCGCCTGTGATCCATTCCATTTCATTAATCAATAATGTCGCAACTCCCATATTTTTGAGATAGCGACACAGACTATGAAGATGATTGGTTAAGTTTTCCTGCTGGAAAGAAAGCCGATAACCTGCCATACTATCAATCATAACAATTTGAGCCGAATATTTCTCAACTTCTTGCCGAACGGTATTGGCAAACTCATCGGGTGTGTACAGGAGGGGTTCGATCGACAGAAGATTTAAGGTTCCTCGTTCGATCATGGCTTTTACAGGTATATTGACGGACTCACAGCGACGAATTAATGTTTCGGGTGCTTCTTCAAAACTACAAACTAATGAACGCTCTCCTCGCCCTGCTGCTTCTTTCATAAACTGCATTCCTAACGTCGTTTTCCCTACTCCCGAAGGGCCACTAATAATC
Organism: Limnoraphis robusta BA-68 BA1; assembly: GCF_034932365.1. Taxonomy (NCBI): domain Bacteria; kingdom Bacillati; phylum Cyanobacteriota; class Cyanophyceae; order Oscillatoriales; family Sirenicapillariaceae; genus Limnoraphis; species Limnoraphis robusta. Next base: position 61,199 of record NZ_JAYGHR010000006.1, read on the forward strand.
GTAATATTTCCTCGTTCTAAACCGCCTTGTAAGAGTTGATCTAAATCAGGAATTCCAGAAGAAATGGTTTCGGGCGCAAAAGATTGTTGAAAGTTCTCGGGAAGCAGTCGAGGAAAAACCACCATTCCGCAGTCTGTTAGTCGTACAGAATGATATCCCGGACGAAAGTTTGAACTGCGAAACTTTAAAATACTGAGGTAACGTCCTTGCTGAGAAAAGTCTAAGTGAATGATACCATCACTAATAAATTGTAAGTCTTCATCTGGAGCTTCTGAACTGCTTTCTGTTGTAAATAATACGGTTATTTTATGCTCTTTTAAAAATCGTAAAAAAGCACTCACTTGTTTTCTGAAAATAAACGGATCATTCGCTAAATAGCGAAATTGAGTCATCGAATCAATAAAAACTCGCTGAGGTTTGAGCCTTTCAACTTCCTCAACAATTTTTTGAGTGAGGGGATCTCGTTCAACATCCGCAGGTGAAAAAATATCATAGCTTTGAACTTGAGTAAAAAAATCAGAACTCGGACTCAAATCCAGAAAATGAATAGAATTTACATCAAAATTCAATTCTGAACCAATGTGACGTAACTGAGCTTCAGATTCTCCTAAAGTAATAAATAGGCTGGTTTCTCCAATTGAATGACCAGCCTGCAAAAAGTGCATTCCAATCGTTGTTTTACCACAACCTGGCCCTCCCCTGACTAAATAAGCGCGTTCTGAAATAAACCCCCCATAAAGAACTTCATCTAAGCCAATAATCCCTGTTGAAAGTCGAGCTTGAGTCATGTTTTGAATTGCAACCAATACTAAAAGCTTTATTAAATCTTTAACAAAATTATCCTTTAATCATCATAGCCTAATGAATGACCTTTCAAAACTCTAATTTTAGAGGATGATGTTGTTGCCAAAAAATTTCAGTAGAAATTCCTATCCGATTTTGAGCAGAGGTTGGAACTTCTCAATACAGTTACAGGTTTGGCGATCGCCAAAAATGATCATCTTTTAACTCTCTTTCACCCAACGCTCCACTGCTTCCCATCCTTTTCCTTGTCGAACTAAAATCGGCTCATCCTCAGTTAAATCGAGAATGGTAGACACTTGATAACCCGGATCAGAAGTATCATCAACAATGATATCCACCAACTTTTCTAAACTATCAAATAACTCCGCTTTCCCGAGATTTCTTGTCATCTCCAGGCTGACAGGTGCTTCTCCTTCTTCTTCATTGGTAATATGAGCCGAAGTCGAAATAATTGGATTACCCAACTTCTCAATTAATGTTAAACAAAAATTATTATCAGGGACTCGAATACCTGTAGTTTTTCGCTTAGGAGACATCACCAGACGCGGTACCAGCTTCGTCGCCGGGAGTAAAAACGTATAGCTTCCCGGAATTAATCGTTTAATAATTCGATAAGCCTGATCGCTGACAATTGCATAGTTAGAAATATTTGACAATGACGAACACAGGAACGTCAACGGTTTATCATTAGAAAGTTGCTTGATTTGTCGTACCCGTTCAACGGCTGACTTAACATTAAGATCGCAGCCGATCGCATAAACGGTATCCGTCGGATAAAGCATCACCGCGCCAGATCGCAGATCCGCAATTACCTTTGTGATCGCCCGTTCTTGGGGGTTTTGGGGATGAACTTCGTAGTAAGTCGCCATAATTTTTAATTCTAGAACTTCAGTGGATTCAACGTTTAAAGTTTAAATTAGATCGTCAGGATGTTAACGAACCATGACCAAAATTGCCTATCTTCAATGTTCAACGGGTATCGCAGGGGATATGTGTTTGGGTGCTTTAGTTCACGCCGGAGTACCCCTCGAATATATTGCTGAAAAGTTAGAGCGTTTGGGGCTTTCCTCAGAATATCGGCTTTGGGCTGAACCCACTCACCGCAATGGTCAGTTAGCCACAAAAGTTCATGTCGATCTCACCCATTCCCCTCACGATCATTCTCACCACCATCATCACCCTGATCATCCTACTCCAGTTCGTCATCTCCCTGACATCGAGAATATTATTCTATCCGCTCAATTACCCAAACAAGCCGAAGCTTGGAGTTTAGCTATTTTCCGCCAACTCGCTGAAGCTGAGGGGGCAGTTCACGGCATTTCACCGCAAAAAGTTCATTTTCACGAAGTCGGGGCGACAGATGCCATTGTAGATATCGTTGGCACTTGCTTAGGCTTGGACTGGTTGAAAATTGAACAGTTGTATTGTTCGGCGTTACCCACCGGAGGAGGCGTCATTCGGGCGGCTCATGGCCAGTTACCCGTTCCTGCACCTGCGGTATTAAAGTTATTAGAAACCCGCCAAGTTCCAGTTTACAGCAATAATATCGAACGAGAATTAGTTACACCCACCGGAGCGGCGATCGCTATAACTCTCGCTCAAACCTTCGGACAACCTCCAGCAATGTCAATTCAAAAAGTCGGTTTAGGTGCAGGTTCAAAAGATTTACCCCTACCGAATATTTTACGACTTTGGATCGGGGAATCTTCCCAAAATACAATGTCTCATCACGTTTCCTCAACCTCTAACCATTCTTCAGTTGAAATCGAAACTATTTCTGTTTTAGAAACCCAAATAGACGATCTCAGTCCCCAAGCGATCGCCTTTACCTTAGAAGAATTATTAGCCGTCGGTGCGTTGGATGTATTCACTCAACCCATCACCATGAAAAAATCTCGTTTGGGCATCTTATTAACCGTCATTTGTCATCCTGAAAAACAATCCGTTTGTGAGGATATCTTATTTCGCCAAACCACAACATTAGGCATTCGTTCGACCCAACAAAAACGGCGAATTTTACACCGAGAAATGCAAACAGTTGAAACATCCTACGGTTCAGTTTCGATAAAAGTTGCCTATTCAGGAGAAAATATCGTTAATGTTCAACCCGAATATGAAGACTGTGCTAAACTCGCTCGACATCATCATGTAACTTGGTTAGATGTTCATCGAACAGCATTAGAAAATTGGCATCGTTCTCAGCGTAACCTCTCCCCAACCCTCTCCTGAAAGGCGAGGGAGCCAATAGCTTCCTCCTTTTTATTAATAAATGGAGAGGGAGCCAATAGCCTCCTCCAACCCCCCTTTCTAAGGGCAGGGCTGTTTCAAAGTCGATAAACATTTGCTTAGAACCTCTCCCCCAACCCCTCTCCACCTCTCCCTACCCTCTCCTACGAGGAGAGGGAAATGGTGTCCCTATGGGACTATTATTTAATGGAGAGGGGAGTATTTTTTTTTATTATTAAATGTCTAAAACTATTAATTACTCCTCCTTCCAAATAAAAAACTTTTTTCCTTTTCCCTCTCCTTGTAGGAGAGGGCTAGGGAGAGGTAGGGAAGGGGGTTGGGGGGTTAGGTCATCAAATTTCTGGTTGAGAATGAAACGGCCCTGCTTTCTAAGGGGGGCTAGGGGGGATTGGGGGAGGTTGGTGGGGGTTAGTTGGAAATAAATGGTAAGGGGAGAATTTTAACGTTTAAGCCGCTTGAGGAGGACTCGGTAACGACAAACTCGACGCCAACACCATAGGCGGTTCAGGCGAAAAAGTGCTTAAGTCAAACCAAGCAAAAGCGGTTCCATCTGGGTTGTATTTTTCTCCAAATTGAATAGAACTTTTATGACGACGAATCATGTGCGATCGCCAACTTTTTAGGTTAATAATAAACCAGGGATTAATCGTTGTTTGAGTTTCGGAAACGGCGTGTCCATAAAATAAATAATCCCCCCAACCGTCGGTAATTTTTTGAAGTTCGGTGTTTTTTCCCGATGGAATACGACTCCGCAAGGTGAACTGATAGGGATATTTCGCCGCAAAACCCGGACGTCGAACCCGACAGGCGATCGCTAAGTTTCGAGCGTTCAGTAAAATAAGATCAGTGGCTTGCTGGCGATCCATTTCTAGGGAGGATTGAACAATTAGATGTTCTCCCAAAATGGCTTTAATAGTCGGAAGATATTTATTTGACCATTCTTTATTGTTTTCGTAAATCATCATGTTCAGTTATCCTCAATCTCTCTACGACTTCATTCTGGAAAAAAACGAAGAATTTGTCGGTACTATAAATTAAGGAGTTGAAAGTCCGATTTGGTACTGAAAAGTAACATTAAGTCACATCACGAGTTTATATGGGTTGTTCTATGAACGTAGAAGAAGCATTAGAAATCGCAGATAAAGCCATTTTTGACAAGACAGGGAAGCATCTGACTGATGTACAGAGGTCTATATTTGTGGGTTCTTTGAAAGATCAGGAGTATAAGGTAATTGCACAAACTTGTTATCGAGAAGAACAGCACGTTAAAAACGAAGGAGCGAAACTTTGGAAGCTACTGTCAAAAGCACTCGAAGAAAAAGTTAGTAAGAAAAACTTTCAAGCTGCAATAGAAAGAAAAAAAGAATCTAACTCTACCCCAACTCCATCACCTGAACAAGAAACAGTCTTTAATGAGGAATGCGATCAACAAGAAGATGATATTGATGTGTTGGTTGCAGAAGTGCGATCGCATTTTCAGCGAGAACTTAACAAACAATGCAAAAGCCTAGAACTCTTTGATCTGTTTTATAATCCTTTGGAAGTTCATCTAGATGAAATTTATGTTGATCCTAATCTTAATGAGTTGAAGCCGTTCGGTGTAATGGGTGAAACTCAACTTTGGAAACAGGTTGTACTGGAAAATACTAATTTAATTGTGTTGGGTTGTCCCGGTGCAGGTAAAACTACGCTGTTAAAACATATTGCGACTCACCTTGATGAACTGAATTTTCCAACTCAGCTAATACCTATTTTCATCAAGTTAAACTCTGTTCATAAAATTGTTGATTTTGAGAGCCAGACTGATTTTATTAGTTGCGTCATCAGAAAACAATATAGTAAGCAGTACGTCTCAGAAGATAAACTAAAACTTTTACTGTCTCAAGGACGATTTATTTTATTATTAGATGGTTTGGATGAAGTTCCGCAGCAATATATAGATCAAATTATTGAAGGTATTGATTTGTTAAAATCTTCAGACTATCAGGAAAATAAGCTGGTGATTTCTTGTCGAAAGGAATATGAAGCATATAAATCAACCCGATTTACCAAATTCAAACAATTTCAAATCAAAGAGTTTGACTTAAAAAGTCAGATTCCCCAGTTTGTGGAAAACTGGTTTAATAATGCTTCTCTACTTTTAAAAAATGATTTATCTGGTAAAGCCAACCTATTAATCGATAAAATACAAAAAAATCAAGGATTAAAAGAGATAGCTTCTACTCCTCTGTTACTTCATTTGATGTGCTTGGTTTTTCTAGAAAAAGATGACTTACCCTCCAAGCGTTCCGAACTTTATGATGAAGCAATAAACTTGATGCTCAAAAATTGGAACAAGTTTAAAGGATGCAATCATCAAACACTATCTGATTCGGAAATTGAGTTAGTTAGAAAAGCTTTAACTCAAATAGCAGCAATCTCTTTTGAACAAGATAGATTAGACTTTGAAGAACATGAGGTTAGACATTTATTAAAAGATTGTCCTCTGAGTCTTTCGGAAATACAAGTTCAGTCGGGATTAATTGTTAAACAAAGTTGGAGAAAGTACGCTTTTCCTCACAAAACTTTTCAAGAATATTTAACTGCCGAGTCTATTGTGAATAGTTGTGATCCGTCTTCAATAGAAGATCAAATATTGAATAATTTTGCTAGTCATATTACTGAACAACGCTGGCGAGAAGTCTTTTTATTAGTTATTGGAATGTTACCTAATGCTGGCTGTTTATTGCTAATTTTGAAAACAAAAGTTGATCGGATTATAGCTAATGAGCAGAAATTACAAAATGTTCTCGCTGAGATTCACAAAAAATCTCTATCAGTTGAAACTCAATACAAATCAGTTTTTATTAGAGTGTTGAGCTTTGAAAGGAGTTTTAATAGTATAGTATTATCTATTATGTTCAGTAATTTTAATTTATCTTTTTTTATCCCAGAAGATATTGACAATAATCGCAAGGATACTTTTTTCCTTTTGTCAAATTTTTTTAATGTTGATTTTGGCACTTTGAAACGCAAGCTATTATTAGATCGATTTATATTTAAGCGGGGGAACTTTGTTGGACTAAAAAGGGAAGAAATAAAGGAATATCTATTTTATCAATGGTCGCCCGAAGAAAAGTGCAATTATAACAAAATCAAATCCGAACTCATAAAACTAGAAATAGCAACCTTAAAAAGAACCCAAGTAAATATAAGTCAAAAAGGATGGATGAGACAATACTATGAAAGCAATATATTTTTAATGGAGTGTCTGAGAAGTAATTGCAGTGTAAGTCCTGAAGTTCGAGAAGAAATCGAAGAAACGCTACTACTTCCGATTGAAGAAATTGAAAAATGGAAACAACAACATCGCCCCAACAGTTAAATACTTCCAAGCAAAAGGATTATGATTGATCGCGATCCTCCTGTAAAAGTTGTAAGGTAGAAGGCCCAGAGTTAGGGGGATTCCAAATATGAGAATCAATCGAGTTAAAGAGTTGTTGCAATTGCTGTTTATTGAGTTTTTCTTGGATCACGTTATGTTGTCTAAGTCTTTCATCAACAATGGAAATAACTAGGGTTTTTAATTGTTCAATGCTGAGATTCGATAAAGGTTGTGATACCATAATCTTTATGTTGTACCGTTATTATCATTACAGCCTAACAAGATCCGGTGAAATCGGGTACTGTGCATGAGACAATCGCCTCTTAAGTTGTAGCTAGGGTTAAGTGAAGTGAAACTTAATATTTGATTTATTAAAAATGGCTCACTCTAAGATCGCACAAAACCCCCCTTGTCAGACGATTATTTTTATGATAGGATTCATCGCTGAAATTCTCGATTAGATATTAGGAGAGCGTATGAAACTTCACAGCATTTTTTTGACCATTTTTTTGGCGATCACTATTCTTTTCAGTGGCTTTGGCTGCTTCCTACCTGTTCAAGCAAATCCGATTGAAAATACATTGATACAGATTGCTGAATCCCCAACACCTGTAACCTACATGACTCCGCAAAATGCGAATGAAATTGCGGTTCAAATTAAAGAAGGTGAATTCTTTTTCGCAGAAATTCTCAAGCGAACTACAGGCAACAATTTTATCGCTACAGATGGACGAGTTCGCGTCATGTATGATCGTGATACAGGTCGAGTTGTCGTGATTAACGAGGTGACAGGTGATGAATTCTACAACTACTTTTTCTCGGAAGTAGATGAAGGTTCTCTCTAGTTTCAGGAGTGCTGACTGTGGTCATACAGAGTTGACATCTAGGATGCTAATCAAAAAGTAAAGCAGGACAGTTAATATCATGGGGAAGGATTTCAAGATTCCTCCCCAAAAATACTATATAATCGGGTTAAATACTCACAAAAAAGGATCATGTAGCGATCGCCTGCAAAGTCCCAATCAATGAAACTCAAACAACAGTTGACTCAACCCCTACATGAACCCTAATTAAACTACAGATTTTCTGTTGCAAAAGTATTGCATTCGTCAATATTTCCCGTTTGTAAACCTTGGTTAAACCAACGAACTCGTTGAGCCGAAGTTCCATGAGTAAACGAATCCGGTACCACATAACCTTGAGATTGCCGTTGTAAATGATCATCCCCAATACTACTGGCTGCATTCATCGCTTCTTCTACATCCCCTTGTTCGAGAACTTGTTCAGCTTTTTGAGTTCGATTTGCCCAAACTCCGGCAAAACAATCCGCTTGCAATTCTTGTCGCACAGAAAGTTCATTAGCGCTGACTTTATCAACTTTACGTTGTAAATTATTCACCTGTTGGGAAATACCCAATAAAGTTTGAACATGATGTCCGACTTCGTGAGCAATAACATAAGCTTGAGCAAAATCTCCCGGTGCATTCAGGCGGTTCTTAAGTTGTTTATAGAAACTCAAGTCAATATAAACTTTTTGATCCCTCGGACAGTAAAAAGGGCCTGTCGCCGCTTCAGCATAACCACAAGCCGACTCAACCGCATCCGAAAATAAAACTAATTCCGGTTCGACATAAGTTTCACCTCTTTCACGAAAGATTTGCTGCCAAGTATCCTCGGTATAACCGAGAACAACAGAAACAAAATCAACTAATTCTTCCTCCTCTGGAGAACGACGAACTGAAGAATCTGGATAAGAACTTTGTTCACGCGGTTCTTGTAAAATAATGCCAGGATCGATGCCTAAAAATAGTGCAGCGAGTGCTAGAAGAATTGAACCAATCCCTCCACCTATAGCGATACGACCTCCAGGAGAACTCCCCCGTCTATCCTCCACATTGTCACTGCGACGCCCCAATTGCCAACGCATAGATGATCACCCTCCACAGGTTTTTTTGCTAGAAATAGAATTAATTTTAGCTCAATATTAAGCTGAATCCAAGCTATTCTTTCTCTTCCTAATGGAAGAATTCGCTTCTTTTGTACCGAGAAAACTTGTGTAGAGTTAGCCCTGGAGTGTTAGGTCGAGAATCTAGATCTTAACCCATTGAGAAAATTTTCAGAATAGTGATCTGTCAGCTTCTCAGAACAGTCAAAAATGTTTCCAGGCGATCGCTTGCGATTCTGAGATAAGAGTGTCAAAATATGTAGAAAATCTCAAATGCTCTATAAAGCCTTAGATTCTTGTGACAGGTCAAGAAGCCACCTCGGGTCATACAAGACAAGCCGCCTCAGAACATCCTTCTCGGGCTGATAGCTACTATTGCTTATTAGGGCTGCATCCTTCAGCTTCAGCAATAGAGATTCGCCGAGCCTATCGAGAACTGAGCAAGCGTTATCATCCAGATACAACGCAGTTAGCCAAAACCGTCGCCACCGCCAAGTTTCAACAGCTTAATGAAGCCTACGCAACGCTTAGTAATCCTGAGCGCCGTCAAGCCTATGACATCGAGATTCGCTATTCTCGCTATAATGTCATTCAACCAACTCATCCTGTGAATGATTTTAGGGTAAACCATTCACAGAGTTCTTCTTCCTCAGCTTACCTCGATCCAACAGATCGCCCCTTATCCGCCGGAGAACTCTTTGCTTTATTTATCATGGTATTTAGCTTAATTGCTTGTTTGATTCTGGCAATTGTCATCGGTTTAACTCGCTCAGATGTAATTCTAGAACCCATTCAGCCACCCACAGCCATGATAGACTTAAAACTTGTTTCCGCTCAAGCGGTGAGTTGCTACCTCGAAATTAACAACTAAATGAACAACTAACTTCTATGACTATTGAAAATATTACCTTGCCGTCTTCTCAAACCCCCTTATACAATCACACCCTTCCTAAAATCGAAGAATGGTTGCGATCGCAAGGATGTCAGCAAGATACCCACGAACTGCACTGCTGGCGGATAGAACGATCCACCTGGAAAGCGGAACTGTGGCTAGATGTGGAGCAGATCACAGTCCGCTATATTAACGCCGCAGAAGGAAATCAAGATATCCAACGCTCCTTCAAATATTCCCTCAGTCGTCAGGATATAGAAGAAGCCGTTTTTTCAGGCCCCTAAGCGTTGGATCAAGTAAACGGTTAGCCAGAAAGTTCAGATCTTGCCAAACCGTCGTTCACGTTTTTGATAAGAACAGAGGGCGCGATGAAACTCAGAACTGTCAAAATCCGGCCATAAGGTATCGGTGACATAGATTTCAGCGTAAGCCATTTGCCACAGTAAGAAATTGCTGATCCGCATTTCTCCACTGGTGCGAATCAGCAAGTCAGGGTGAGACAATCCAGCCGTATAAAGATGTTTTTCAAATAAAACTTCATCAATATCATCAGGATTTAATCGTCCTTGCTGAACTTGAGTGGCAATGTCCCGACAAGCGCGGATAATTTCCTGACGCCCGCCATAGTTCGTCGCTACATTAAATAAAATGCCGTGATTGTTGCGCGTAGATACCATCGATTCTTCAATTTTGGCTTGTAGAGAAGTCGGTAAAGCCTTCAAATTTCCTACAAATTGAATTCGTACCTGCTCTTCCATCATCTCACGCAGTTCCCGCATTAACACCCGCTCAAATAAAGCCATTAAAAAATCCACCTCTTCGAGGGGACGGCCCCAGTTTTCCGTCGAAAACGCATAAGCGGTTAAAGCTTCAATTCCCCAATCCCGACAGCAGCGCAACAGTTCTTTGAGCGTGTCCACTCCCTGCCGATGACCCATTGTACGCGGCCAGCCCCGACTTTTCGCCCAGCGACCATTACCATCCATAATGACGGCAATGTGTTTTGGCAGTCGGTTGGGATCGAGGTCGGCAGGTAACTCGTATACAACCCTTTGCTTTGCAGTCATTTTTTCTCCCGAGAAGCTGATGAACGAAGACGAAACACCCGCGATATTAATGCCCATCCCTTTGATCCGATCTGGCGCTTGAGACTTCCAATCGAAATCGGAGTTGCTTTTCTTTCATCACCAGACGGAAATGAACGAGCCTCTAGTAATTCTTTTAGTTTACTGCTAGTTAGCGGTCGATTCAGAACACCTTTCTCTGCTAGCGAGATTGATCCAGTTTCTTCAGAGACGACAACACACAAACATTTAGCTACTCGCTCTGTAATTCCCATCGCAGCGCGGTGACGAGTTCCGAGTTGTCGAGACGCCATCCGTTCAGATAGGGGTAAAATGACTCCGGCGGCAGCTATTCGAGAGGCTCGAATCAAAACTGCACCATCATGGAGTAATGTTTTGGGTTGAAACAGAGTTTGTAGCAGTTCTTTGGACACTTCAGCATTAAGTTTCACACCCGGCACCGAAAAGTCCCGTTCATCAATGGGACTTCCGGTTTCAATAATGATTAAAGCACCTGTACGGTTTTGGGATAGCTCCTTAACAGCTTCTACAATCTGATCAATCACGCTATCCGGTTCGGGGATAGCCTTGCGCCCCCTTCCAAACAGTTGTAAAACTTCTCCTCGACCCAATTGTTCTAGAAACTGGCGAAATTCGGACTGCAACATCACAGCCATTGCTACCGCAGAACCCGTCACCAGACTATTGAGGGCGATTGATAATAATCTCAAGTTTGCCCAGTTGCTGATTGCTGTAGCCAGCATCAGGATGATAAACCCCCTGACCATCCAGAGCGTTCGACGCTCTCCAATGATGACAAGCACCATATATGCGACAGCAAAGACCAGTCCAATATCAATACTGTGAATTAACCAGGACTGCATCCAACCAGGGTCATTACTAGGACCCGATTTCATTGAACTTGATGATAAGATTAACTATTGGTCTTGTGTATGTAATCCAGCAAACCGTTAGAAAGTTCGATCCCCGTCAGGAAAACGCCTCTGTTGAGGAGGATTTGAATTAATCCCAAAGACCTCCCCTCAACGATTATGGTCTTAATCCTCCCCAGATCCCCAGCCTCTGGGTAAGCCTTGACCCTCAGTTTTACCTATCAAACACAGCGTTTCTTATTTGTCCTTGAATGTACCCAGTCGTTCGGGTAGACGATCTTGGCGAATCAAGTCTAGATAGGTTTCTCGTTCTAAAATCAAGTTACTCTCTCCCTGGGAGACTAAAACCGCCGCAGGTCGAGGTAAGCGATTATAGTTAGAGGCCATGCTGTAATTGTAAGCTCCCGTTGTCAGAACCGCCAAAATATCACCCGTTTCCCACTGGGGTAACTGGGCATCTTTGATTAAAATATCTCCTGACTCACAATGTTTTCCTGCGATGGTTGCCGTTTCACTTAAAGGTGCAGACATCCGGTTAGCCAACACCACTCGATAAACGGATTGATAAGTGATCGGACGAGGATTATCTGACATTCCCCCATCTACCGCCACATAGGTGCGAATTCCCGGAATCTGTTTCTGAGAACCGACAGTATAAGCGGTAATACAAGAAGGCCCAACAATCGATCGTCCCGGTTCACATAACAACTTCGGTAGGGCAAGATTTCGCTGTTGACAGGCTTGAACCATCGCCTGGGCTACGGTTTTTACCCAAGTGTCAATACTGGGAGGATCATCGCCTTCAGTGTAGCGAATTCCTAAACCTCCGCCAATATTCACTTCAGAAATATTTAACCCATATTGACTGGCTTTTTCTACAGCTTCTACAATCACCCCAGCCAGATCATCATGGGGTTGCAGTTCAAAGATCTGGGAACCAATATGAGCGTGTAAACCCACACAACTGAGGGAAGGTTGTTGAGCGATCGCACTAAAAACGGCATCAAATTGATTCGGATCAAAGCCAAATTTGCTATCGAGATGACCTGTACGAATATACTCATGGGTATGACATTCGATTCCCGGTGTCAAGCGTACCATGACTCGAATCGGGGCAGATGTCGAGATTTGTTCAGACAACTGCGCCAGCATTTGCAAATCTAGCCAATTGTCGATCACAATCGTACAACCTGTCTCGATCGCCAATTCCAGCTCATCTAAGGATTTATTATTCCCGTGCAGGTAGAGCGTCTTGGGATTAACATTGGCTTGGATAGCGGTGTAGAGTTCACCACCCGAAACCACATCTAAACCTAAGCCTTCTGATGCGACTAACGCACAAATTGCTAGACAACTCCAGGCTTTGGAAGCATACAAAACGAGAGACTCACCCGGATAGTAACGCTCAAAGGCTTCCCGATATTGACGACAAGCGGAACGGAGGGTTTGTTCGTCTACAATGTAGAGGGGTGAGCCAAATCGCTCAACAAGGAGTTTCACATCGCAGCCCCCGATTTCCAAGTGATCCTGATCGTTCACCCGCGCACTCAGGGGTAAGAGTTCCTGGTTCGGTGATCGAGTTTTGGAGATCTCTGTAGATTGAGGTAGATATTGGAGTCCTGACTTTTCCACTTGATGTATATTGAGTTAATCTCGGTGAGCTACTACCCGCCTAATGGCTTGGTCACTTCGGGTTTCATCGGCTTGTAGCCTCTACCCACCGAAGTCAGCTTTGGTCTTCGGGTGTCTCCGCAGCTTTGACTCAACCCAAGTTAGTGCTGACTGATCTGTTGGACTATCCTTAGACCTTGGCAGTCTTCGGGGGTTCGCTTCGGCGCTTGAATACTCTATTGGCTTCTACGCCCTAGAAGGATTTGGCGTAAACACGGGTTTCAGCTTCCCGGAAACGGTGCGAGTCGCACTTATTCCCCCACAGTCACTCAGGCGGGTCAATGACCACCTAGATTGTACATCAAAATTAGGGTTAACAATACTCGGGCTGCTCTTTTCATTGATACAAGGGATTAAACGTGGTTTGCTTAGAACTGCTTGCTTTAACATCAGAACAACTCCCCGCCGCCGTTGAACTCGATCAACAGTGCTTGGGGGGACTGTGGACGCTCTCCGGTTATCAACGAGAGTTAGAAAGTCCCAATAGTGATTTACTCGCTTGGGGGGTTCAAGAGTCTCCGAGTCCCAAATCCGGGCTGAATTTGAGTGTGGAGGTGCCGAATTTGGATTTTATTGCTCCCCCCTCTTTAGTCGGGGTTGGCTGTTTATGGGCGATTTTAGAAGAAGCTCACATTACGCTGTTATTGATTCATCCTGATTATCAAGGGCAAGGTTTAGGACAAGCTTTGTTGTATGCTTTACTAAAGTCGGCTTGGCAACGTCAACTCGAACGAGCAACTTTAGAAGTTAGAGCTTCTAATCATCCCGCCCTTTCTCTTTACCGCAAATTTGGCTTTAAAGAAGCTGGACGACGACGCCATTATTACCCGGATACCGGAGAAGATGCTTTGATTCTCTGGAAAAACGGCTTACAATATCGGGAATTTGAACAATCTCTCGCCGATTGGTATCAACACATTTGCGATCGCTTCCAACACCAACCTTTTAGAAAAAATTAAGATAAAATCCAAGAACCCTGTGAAAATTTGCCGCAAGGGTAATTTGACAGGCGGTTGGAGAATCTCTGACCCGTTATTATAGCTGATCCCACTCAGATGAGAACCCAGGACACGTCCTCAGAAGATTGTGCTAGAATCCATCATTAAATCTAAAACAAACAGTGTTTAACGATTAACACCAGAGACAACCCCTATACAGAATGAAAATTCTGTTCCCAGTAGGTTAGCTCTATGAACTTACCAGCTTCTATCTCCTTCAACCCCAGTTGAAATTGATAATCAAGTTGCTGTTCAATTCTAGGGTCTGTATTCTCCGTTACAGTAATCTTCTGTACAACTCAGACAGAGAATTCGGTGAAAAACTAGACAAACTTTAACTGAGAAATCAGCCCAAGTGCCTAGCGATCAACAACAGAGAAACAGACAAAAAACCGATCCATGAAGAGAAATCTTCGTAGGCTGAAAGGGAAAGGTTGTTAGTCTACTCCCCAATTGGATTTTTCCAGTTGCATCAGACGACTCAGCCCCAACCTAGAGGCTACCCCAGAAAAATTAAACATTGTTATTATCATTTAATTTTTCGGGAGTTGAAAGTGTCACGCTAAAATTAGCGTACGGGTATGCAGCAGGTGGTGGAAATTTGCCATGTTTGAACGCTTCACAGAAAAAGCAATTAAGGTAATCATGTTAGCCCAGGAGGAGGCACGTCGCCTGGGTCATAACTTTGTGGGAACCGAGCAGATCCTTCTGGGTCTGATTGGAGAAGGAACAGGCGTTGCTGCCAAGGTACTCAAATCTATGGGGGTCAACCTCAAAGATGCCCGGATCGAGGTCGAAAAGATCATCGGTCGGGGTTCGGGATTTGTTGCCGTTGAAATTCCCTTCACTCCCCGAGCCAAGCGCGTTCTAGAACTCTCCTTAGAAGAAGCTCGCCAGCTTGGCCATAACTATATAGGTACAGAACATTTACTTCTGGGTCTGATCCGCGAAGGCGAAGGGGTCGCCGCCAGGGTTCTGGAAAATCTGGGCGTTGACCTGACGAAAGTCAGAACTCAGGTGATTCGGATGCTGGGTGAAACGGCAGAAGTCACAGCAGGAAGCAGTGGCAGTCGCACCAAGACTCCAACGCTCGATGAGTTTGGCTCGAATTTAACCCAAATGGCCGCCGAAGGCAAGCTAGATCCCGTCGTCGGTCGTCAGAAGGAAATTGAACGAGTCATTCAAATTCTGGGTCGCCGGACTAAAAATAATCCCGTGTTGATCGGAGAACCCGGTGTGGGTAAAACCGCGATCGCCGAAGGACTCGCTCAACGCATCGCCCAAAACGACATTCCCGATATCCTCGAAGATAAACGGGTCGTTACCCTCGATATTGGTTTATTGGTTGCCGGAACCAAGTATAGAGGAGAATTTGAAGAACGACTGAAAAAAATTATGGATGAGATCCGCTCGGCGGGTAATGTCATCCTGGTGATCGACGAAGTTCACACCCTGATCGGGGCAGGTGCGGCAGAAGGGGCGATTGATGCGGCAAATATCCTCAAACCCGCCCTAGCGCGAGGAGAACTGCAATGTATCGGTGCAACCACCCTCGATGAATACCGCAAGCACATTGAACGGGATGCGGCTTTAGAACGCCGTTTTCAACCCGTGATGGTCGGTGAACCGAGCGTTACCGAAACCGTAGAAATTCTCTATGGTCTACGGGAACGTTACGAACAGCACCACAAGCTGAAAATTTTGGATGAGGCTTTAGAAGCAGCCGCCAAACTCTCAGACCGGTATATTAGCGATCGCTATTTACCCGATAAAGCGATTGACTTGATCGATGAAGCAGGTTCTCGCGTGCGGTTGATTAACTCCCAACTGCCCCCGGCGGCCAAAGAACTGGATAAAGAACTGCGTCAAGTCCTCAAAGAAAAAGACGAGGCTGTACGTTCCCAAGACTTTGATCGGGCAGGAGAACTGCGCGATCGCGAGATGGAAATCAAGTCGCAAATTCGGGCGATCGCTCAAACCAAAAAATCGGAAACCCGCACCACAGAGGATGATTCCCCAATGGTAACGGAAGAAGATATCGCCCAAATTGTTGCCAGTTGGACAGGCATCCCGGTGAACAAACTCACCGAGTCCGAGTCCGAAAAGCTGCTGCACATGGAAGACACCCTGCATCAGCGTCTGATCGGTCAGGAAGAAGCCGTCAAAGCCGTTTCTCGCGCCATTCGTCGCGCCCGTGTCGGCTTGAAGAACCCCAACCGACCGATTGCTAGTTTCATCTTCTCAGGCCCCACTGGAGTCGGTAAAACGGAACTCACCAAGGCGTTAGCGTCCTACTTCTTCGGTTCAGAAGATGCGATGGTGCGCTTAGATATGTCGGAATTTATGGAACGCCATACTGTTTCTAAGCTGATCGGTTCGCCTCCGGGTTATGTGGGGTATAACGAAGGCGGTCAGTTAACTGAGGCGGTGCGTCGGCGTCCTTACACGGTGGTTCTGTTCGACGAAATCGAAAAAGCCCACCCCGATGTCTTCAATATGTTGCTGCAAATTCTCGAAGACGGACGGTTGACTGATGCTAAAGGTCGCACGGTAGACTTCAAGAACACCTTGATCATTATGACGTCCAACATCGGATCGAAGGTGATCGAAAAAGGTGGCGGTGGCTTAGGATTTGAGTTCTCTGAAAACGAATCCGATGCTCAGTATAACCGCATTCGCAACCTGGTTAACGAAGAACTGAAGCAATACTTCCGTCCTGAGTTCCTCAACCGTCTCGATGAGATTATTGTCTTCCGTCAGTTGACGAAGGATGAGGTTAAGGAAATTGCGGTGATTATGCTCAACGAAGTCTTTAGCCGTCTGACGGAAAAAGGCATCAGGCTGGAAATCACTGACCGTTTCAACGAACGTTTAGTTGAGGAAGGCTATAACCCCAGCTACGGCGCTCGTCCGTTGCGTCGGGCGATCATGCGCTTACTCGAAGATAGTTTAGCCGAGGAAATTCTCTCGGGTCGGATCAAGGATGGTGACACCGCTATTGTTGATGTCGATGGCGATGGACAGGTGACTGTTCTGCGCGGAGAAAAGCGGGAATTGTTACCCCAAGCGGCTGAATAAGCGAATAATCAACTCGTATTAACAATTAAGGGTGCGGCATACCGTACCCTTTTTTATTGCTACTATCAAAAAATCAATTACCAAATCAGTCGATGAATCTTTCGGAGTTACCCCAGACTGCTTTTATTGACCCTCAAGGGAAAAATCGTCAGGAAATTGAACAACTGGCGAGTCAAATTTTAGACCTAATATTATCTCACCTAGCTACGGCTGTTGATCATTCACCCCTTCCAGAAATAGGTGACTTAACAGATTTTATCTCAATTCCAGAAACCTCAACGCCAGAGTCGGTTTTACTGGAAAAATTAAACACAATTATTAAAAGTTCAACGAATGCAGCAAATCCCGGTTATATGGGTCATATTGTCAGAAATTAAACGGAATTGAACAAGCAGACTCTATCACGTTTAACCCGCAAAAATGGTTGTATGTGGCGAGAACTTGTGCAATGGTTTTATTTCGAGAGTTTCAACAGTTAGAAACTGAATTTAGAATTAGTGCGCCCTATATGCAAACCGTCGAGGATGTAATGAATTTAGGGGAAATTACTATTCAAGGAACTCGTCATGCAGATGTGTTAAAATTGTGGTTATAACTGCAACATTTAGGCAAAAAGGGTTATGCTCAATTAATTAATGAAAGCTATCAATTAACCGATTATTTATTCCAAGAATTATCAAAAATACAAGATTTAGAAGTGGTGAGTCAACCGGACACAAATATTATCTGTTTTCGGAGTATTCCTGCAAACATTTTACCGGAAGAGCAAGAGCAATGGAATGCTGATTTACAAGCTTATTTACTACAAAATGCTAATATATTTTTGTCACTTCCTCTGTATCGCGGACAACGCTGGTTAAGAATTATTTTACTCAATCCTTACATTAACCAAACGCAACTTGATAATCTCATCCAACAAATTAACACCTTTACTCGTGTAAGACTGACGCATTCTTGACTCTAAAACTTGGGTTTTTTGGATAAAAAATAGCAGTGAGTTCTGGTATTTTTACAAGGATAAAGCCTTATTTAACCACAAAGAGACAAAGAACACAAAGAAATAGAAAAAGAAATCCAACAAATTTTATATGAAATACGGAACATAATGCTACACTGGGGAACAGTGTAAATCTGTAGCAAATATTTATAGCGGTGTGCGCTCCTATGAGGTACAAACCAGAAACCCGGTTTCTGCTAGAAACCGGGTTTCTACCCAAACAGAACTGAAAACTGCTATAAGTATTTCATATTAGATAATTTTTTGAGGCACTCTTCAAGAGCGCCTCTACAAAAGCAAAACTAAGAGACTTTCTATTGAGCGTCTGCAAGATATTGAACAATCAGAGTTATCCGTTCAAAATGGCTTGTTCAACCTGAGTTAAATTCAATTCTCGTCCGATAAAGACTAAGCGAGTTTGTCGAAGTTCATCACTCAACCAAAGACGATCATAAAAGGAATCAAAACGATTTCCGACGCCTTGCAATACCATTCGCATCGGTTTATTTGGAACATGAACAAAGCCTTTTATTCGATAAATTTCCTGTTGTTGAACTAATTCTTGTAATTTTTCAATTAAAGTTTTCGGTTCAAAGGCTTGATCAACAATAAACTGTACTGCATTAATTTCATCATCATGTTCGTGTTCTTCTTCGTGATCATGATGACTCGGACGACTTTCTAAATGGTCTTCGACTGCGGCATTAAACCCCAACAAAAGATTAGTATCAATCTCTCCTTGCTGACAAGAAACAATTTTCACACCTGCGGGAAGTTCTCGGTGTAACCATTCTCGAACTTTAGTTAACGAATTTTCATCTACTAAATCGGTTTTTGTTAATAAAACCAGATCCGCACAAGCTAATTGATCTTCAAATAACTCTTCAATGGGCGTTTCATGTTCTAAATTCGGATCAGCTTGGCGTTGAGCTTCTAAAGCTTCTAAATCTCCCACCAAAGTCCCCGCAGCTAATGCTTGAGCATCCACTACCGTCAGAACCCCATCAACGGTTGCACTATTGCGAATTTCCGGCCAACGAAACGCTTGTATCAGGGGTTTAGGTAAGGCTAATCCAGAGGTTTCAACCAGAATACAATCAATTTTATCACGTCGCTTGAGAAGTTCCTGCATCGTCGGATAAAATTCTTCTTGAACCGTGCAGCATAAACAGCCGTTTGTTAGTTCGACAATATTATTTTCTGGGGTTTCGTCTTCTTCGCAAATTTGACAGGAACGTAAGAGTTCCCCATCTATTCCCATTTCCCCAAATTCATTCACTAAAACGGCAATTCTCCGTCCTTGATTATTTTGCAAAAGATGACGAACTAAGGTGGTTTTACCTGCTCCGAGAAAGCCGGTCACGACGGTAACGGGTATTTTGTGCATAGCGTTTTTTGAGGATTTTTTACAGGTGAGAATCAGTTGATTGAAGATATTAACCGAGCAATGTTGTTGCTAGAAAAGCCGCACCTACACCACAGATTGTAAATCCAGCAAACCGCAGATTGAGATTGGGTTGATCCGGAATGGTTTTCAGAGTGAATCGTCCGATTTGATAAGCTATTAAACTAACAATCAGTTGCACAAGAGCAAAGCCTGATAAATAGGCAATGAGCGGTGTCATTTGCGCCCCAACAATGGCTTCTCCGTAAGCATAACCATGAAAAATTCCAGCGATAATACTGAGGCTAATTAACCCTACTAAATTGGGGCTATTTTTCTGGGTGAGCAAGATTCCAAACGCGAGTACAGAAGCCGAAATTACCACTTCTGGAACAGGTAAATTAACATTGAAAAGATGAAGTCCGGTTCCGCTAAGAGTTGCTAAAATAAACGAGAAGGGAATGAAAAAGCCGGCTGTAGAACCTTTGAGTGCAGCGAATAACCCGATAGCCACAACAAAGGTAAAATGATCTAAACCGATGACGGGATGGGCTAAACCCGAGAGAAATCCTTCCAGCCAATTTGAAGGGGTTTCACCGCCAAAAGCATGATGAGCGCTGGCGGGGGAAGCGGTAATCATCAGGCTGAGACTTAATAATAAGCCGACAGCAATAGAAGAGTTGAGTTGAAAATTTCTGAGTTTAGACATCTTGATTGAATTCAATTTTAATGAGAATAAAACAACCTGCTGAGGAAAGCAGTTCCTCCCTTGATTAACTTGCTTTCCACACAAAAATAGACCCCAATAACTGTTAGCCAGCCAGGGGGAAAGGTGAGTTAAGATCTGGATTTAAACTGTTGAAAATTATTAACTTCCCGATGTAGCGGCGGAAGTCTAGATTGCCAGCAATCAAAAAAAATCACATTCAACACTATCTGTACCTCGCAGACGCGCTCACGGTGGACTGAGATGATCGGCGGGCATTCTGACTCTGAGAACGTGCAAGCGTCTCATTACAGTTGCGGGACAGCGCCAGATTTCCACTGGACTTTCCCCCTTAAGTCTGATAGCTGACCCCTATCAGAACCGATCTATCCCTAAACAATATCACAGATAGGAGCAATTGCTGCGTTTATTTACAGTTGAAATCAAAATTAATTGAAAAGAGGAAGATTAAGCGGAGGTAGATGATCGAAGTTGTTTGAGAGGAAGTTAGGCAATGTTGTTCGTGTTATTGAAATATTTGTTATCAGATGGGGAAGCACTGAGTTGAGGATTTTGACGTTCAACCAAGGGCGGCGCAGAAAGACGATACTGCACGGTGGGTTTATTAAGTTGAATCTCCTCAACATGAGTATAGCGATCGCTACGATGCCCATTGGCTTCACGTTCAAGGTAGGATAATGGCAAAGTAATCGGCCATAATAGGGTGGCGAGTCCGAGAACTATCCAAGAACTGGTGTCAGTTTTGGGAGTTGATTGATCTTTGAGGAATATTTTGAGACAGTGAGCAAAAAACACCAGACCGATTAAAATATAGCCCCGAATCATCAGTGTAAAAATTAACATTTTTTAACTCGATTCCTTTCGGAAATGAAAAAACAGAGGGATTGCCCCAAGTCTTTTCACCGTAACAATTTTTTGTGGGAACTGCCTCCGTTAATTCCCTAATTTTCAGTTAAACAGCAAGTATGATCTTCTGAAATTTTTTATGTAAAAATACGGAAGCCAGTTTGAGCAATTGAGCAGAACCGTCGTTCTATTCGGGTGGTGTGTTTTCATCCTGGGGAGTCGGCGTTGGCTGAGTCGGTGCAGGTAAAGTGGGTAGAACATCATCTTTGATTTTGACAAAAGCATCATAACGAGTGCTGCGATCGCTAACGACTGCGGCAGTTACCCCAATGGAACGAATTGCATTCATCCAAATCGCTTGTTGGGGAGGAAGCTGAGGTAAAGACAGATTTCGCCGATCAAAGACTCGTTCGACATCCACAAAGAAACTGCCATTATTTGGACTCAATTCAGTGGGTAGCGTTTCCTTAAATAAGGGATTTGAGCTAATCACTTCTGAAGGTAAAGGTAAAATTTGATTAGCCACAGGCGCTCCCAAGGTGGCAAACAGCACATTTTCATCCAGCCAGCCACGAGTTACACTAAATCCACCGTAGGGAGAGGTCCACTGGATTACAGGTTTGCCTTGAATTTGAGTAGATTCTACCTGAAATTTTTTGGACTTCATCACCTGATCCAACTTTTCTAAAGTCGTTTCAGCCGCTTTGCGATCGCTGGTTTCGAGCATCAAAGCCAATCCCGCCGAAAACTTTTGTGGGGTTTGTTTGTTCGGAATTGCTGGAATTAATGATAGTGCAAATTCTCCGCCCATCCAACTCAAAAAGTCTTTTTCTAAATCCATCTCAGTGGCTTTTTTTAAGCTGGAACTGAGCGCTTCTGGACTTAAAGGTGCAATCGGATTTGAAGCCGCATCTTTACTGTAATCTTGCCACAATCGCTGCAAATTTCCGCCTGCCATGACCATGATGGCATCATTCGGAATCCGTCGCAGCATATCCTGAGATTTGTTTTCAACCACTAGGGTTTTTTGACTACTCGGTTTGTACCAAGAAATGCCTTTAAATCCAATTCCTCCTGATTCTAAAACCACACTGCTGGCAAATCCTTGATGCTGCTGCAATTTTTCTAAATTTTCGGGCGCAATGGGTTGAGCGGAGGTGAAAGAGGCGACACTCGCAGCCACCGGAATATTCAGATAAATTTCTGCAAAAGCTCGGGAAGTTTTAATTTTTTCGATCGCACTTGCATAACCTGTGGTTTTGGCAATGGAGGCTTCTCCGCGAAAAGTATCAATGGTGCGATCTGTGGCGTTTGCATCGGTTGTCACGAGTAGAAACTTTTCACCCAAGACGGCGATTGAATAATTTTGCGTCGGTAAGCCTTGGGTTTCTATAATTTCAATCCCGCGATAGGTACGCTCGACGACATCACCTTCTGTCAGTAATTTCGGTTGAGCGAGGACTTCTTGGGCTTTTTGAGGGTTGTCAATAGGAAACACCATCACCATTGCGGGTTCTGTGGGGGAAGAAGGGGGTGAGTCCGGTTTGGGGAGTGTACCGGAGGTGATGGTTTGATGGGGTAGCCATGCTACCATGACTTGATCTCCCACCCAAGGTTGAATGTCTTTTTGGTAGTCAAAACCACTGTTGGTAAACAGGCGATCGCGCCATTGTCCGATGGTTTTGTTGAGAGCGGCTTTAGATTCTGTCGTGCCGTACTCGCGCAGTTTTTCCCACTGTTTAGGTTCGGTGGAGAACGAAACCGCCATCATTGCATCTTGAGGCACAATAGTCGCCCCAATGGGAACGTTTTCGAGTGCTTTTCTCGAAACGACAACGTAGTAGGTAGCGAAACCCCCTCCGATCAGAAGGGCAGCCGCTCCCAGGGTCAGCCAGAGGGATGATTTGTTTTTGTACATCATGGGGGGCAACGATTTAAAACGGATAGTGAGCGGAAGAACAGATTAACTTAACTATAAAACGCATAGATATAGACTTCTTACAGATAGCTTAATCCGTTTTTCCTTATAAGAATCTGTTTTCTTGACGTTCGGTGATGGTCTTTGATCTTCCAAACTATCACATATCAAAGGGAGATTTGGCAATATCTCTATTTCATATGAGATCTCTATCACGGTGAGGGTTGCATTTTTTGACTTTCCGACCTTCAACTTTCTTTGACTTCTTTCTTAGGTTTCAAGCCCGAAAAGTCTTCAAACCAACCTCTTCGCCAAAAGAACATAAATAAACTAATTCCAACTGCAAACATCACCCCCAAGCAAATGGGATAACCCCAAGACCAATTTAATTCGGGCATATTCCAGGGAGAGGCTTCTGGATTGAAGTTCATCCCATAAACTCCGGCAATGAACGTTAAGGGAATAAAAATGGTCGAAATGACGGTGAGAATTTTCATAATCTCATTCATTTTATTGCTTATTGTGGACATATAAACATTGATCATATCTGCGGAGAGTTCGCGATAGGTTTCGAGCATTTCTAGGATATTAATCGTATGATCATAACAATCCCGTAGATAGACTCTAACCCTTTTGTTAATTAAGCTTGTGCGATCGCGAATTAAAATATTAATCGCTTCTCGTTGCGCCCAAATTGCCCGTCGTAAAACCAACATTTCTTGTTTTATTTCATAGATTTTTCTCAACGTATCAGAAGTGGGTTTAAACAGAACTTCATCTTCTAATTCTTCGAGTTGATCGCTGTAGTATTCTATCACGGGAAAAAATCCATCAATAATCGCATCCAAAATGGCATAAGCCAAATAATCCGATCGATGCTTGCGGATGCTACCCTGATTATTGCGAATCCGATCACGCACAGGTTGTAAGCAGTCGTATCGGGGTTCTTCCTGAACGGTTATCAGGTAATTCTCTCCCAAAATCAAACTCACCTGTTCTCGATGCAGCGTCATGGAGTTTGGTTTGAGCAGAACCATCCAGGCAACGATAACAATTTGATCGGGATCTTCATAGTAAACGACTTTAGGACGTTGAGGAACATTCACCACATCTTCTAAAGCCAAGGGATGAAACTTAAAAATCTCCGACATTTGTTGCCAAGTTTCAATATTTCCCAATCCTTGAATATCCAACCAAGTGACGGTTTCTGTTGTCAGGTAGGGAATACAGTCTAGAGGTTGATTGAGTAATACCCGTGTAGATTTCGTGGAGTCATAGTTAATCAGGACTATTTTCGGCTGCGGGTCATCAGGTTCAAGGTCAAGCTCTCCCGGTATTGTTCCGGGTTCATCATAGAAATAGTCTAAGTTTGAGTCCTCTTCCTCTTCTTCAGTTAAGTATTCTGTCGTCGGGGAAGGAGTAAGACTGTGTGCCATAGGATTCCATTCTCACAGGTTGAGTTGAGATTTTGGATATTTTCTAGGATTTGATCGCCGAGACAACGGCTCAAACCCTCTGAAAACAGCATTCCCCTGAACCCCGAGCAACAAAACCATTAAGCCCTTTGAAACTGGGGTTGATTCTGCACGTACTCGAGTAAACCTTCACAGGCATCTAATAGAAGATCAATCACCCGATTGAATCCTTCAGAGCCACCATAATAGGGATCGGGAACTTCCTTGATCTGGTGATGGCGACAGAACTCGCACATCAGCTTAACTTGATCTCGATATTGACCGGTCCTATCGAGGTCAAGAATCGATTCATAGTTATCTTGATCCATTGCCAAAATCAAATCAAAGCCTTCAAAGTCTTCTCGCCTAAACTGGCGTGCTTGACCTTTTAGGACAATTCCTCGGGCTTTAGCTGCGATACTCATCCGAGCATCGGGGGGACTACCGATATGATAACTAGAAGTTCCGGCTGAATCACAGATAATCGAGCCAGTTAGATCCGCTTGATCAATCAGGTGATTCATAATATTTTCTGCCGAGGGGGATCGGCAGATATTCCCCAGGCACACAAATAATAATTTATAGGGCATCGCTCAAGGGCTAGAATTTCGGGTTACATTCCGGGCAGATTCAGTCCCCCTGTCAACTCTTCCATGCGAGAACGCATGGTAGAGGTAGAGTTGTCGTAGGCTTGTTGCATTGCTTCTAAAACCCATGCAGAGAGGACTTCCGCGCCTTCACCCATAACATCGGGTGAGATTTCCACACGACGGGGTTCTTGGTTGCCACTCAGATAGACTTTCACTAAACCTCCTGCGGCTTCTCCAGGAATTTCTAGCCGATCTAAATCTTCTTGAAGCTTTTTCGCTCCTTCTTGAACCTGTTGAGCCTTTTTGAAAGCGTCGGCTAGTTCTTTCATTTTGCCCATGCCGAAGCCAAATCCTTGTCCTTGCTTTGTCATAATTCTATCCCGTAGCGCCGTTGGACGCTTCCAAGTTGTACTCTATTTTCTCAAAAAACTTTCAGTCCAGCACTCAAGCATTTTCTCTGATTCTCAAGAGAACTGCAAGAGTCCGGTCTAGTTTTTGATGGTGTTAGGAGCCTCTGCCACCTCCGAATCACATTATAGTGCCAAGTTTCATCAAAAGATGGAAAACGAATCAGTTTCGATCAAAATTTTAGCAATTGCGATCTGTATGTGAGTGATGAACACCTCACCCCCTGACAAGATTTAGAGGCACCGTCAGATGTTTGTCAATTTTATCGTATTTTTCCGGCTTCGACAGGCAACAGGCCTAGTCGGAAGTCCGTTCAGTTGAGGGTTCAATCAAGCCTGTAGTCTCAAGACCTAACGCTGCGGAATTGCTTAGGACTGTTGAAACTCTCCGATAATCCTGACTTCCGGTTCTAGCAAGTAAGACCAACGCTGTTCAACCTGTTGTTGAACATGGCGGATCAGTTGGAAGATATCGGTAGCCGTTGCGCCGCCACAATTGAGAATAAAATTGGCATGGCGTTCAGCAACTTGGGCGCCCCCGATTTGGTATCCTTTTAAACCAGCTTGTTCAATCAACCAACCTGCGGGTTGAGATCCCGGGTTGCGGAAGACACTGCCACAACTGGGCAGATGATAGGGTTGAGAGTTGCGCCGTTTTTGCAGTTGTTCTGCGGTATCTGCTAAGACCTTGGCGGGGTCTGCACCCGGTTTCAACTCAAAAGTCGCTTGTAGGACAACGCGATCGCTATTTTGTAAATTTGAAGTCCGATAGCGATAGTCCAAATCTTTAGCCGTTAAGACTTCCAATCGGCCAAAGCGGGAGAGGATGTCAGCTTGGACGAGAATATCGGCGGTACAGCTCCCATGAGCGCCTGCATTCATCACCACAGCCCCGCCAACGGTGCCCGGGATACCAACAGCCCATTCTAGTCCTTGCCAACCCAAGCGGGCAGCTTTCCAAGCCAAACGGGGCAAGGATTCGCCGGCAGCGGCACTCAATCGTCCGGTTGCTAAATCAAAATGAATGTGGCGCAAAGCCCGAGTGCCAATCACTAACCCCGATAAACCCTGATCGCTGATTAAAAGATTTGATCCGCCTCCCAGTAAGGTCGTTGAGAGTCCAAGTTCTGCTGCCCATTGTAAACAGGCTTGGATTTCATCGAGATTTTTGGGGGCAACATACCATTCAGCCGGGCCTCCAACTCGATAGGAGGTAAAGGAAGCTAAGGAAACTTTTGATTGAATCAAACAGTCTCTTCCTAGCAAAGCAATGCAGCTTGGGGCTGCTTGGCAACTGTCGGGAGCAGATTGCCTGTTGACCTGACCTGGAGAGTCGTAGGAAAGCGTCATAACCATAACAAATAATTCAAATGCTCATCAATCGAAACAACAGCACATTGAGAGTTCCTTCACCGAGTTGAGCGGGCTGATGGTTGCCGTGGCTCTACCTCGGGTTGATGCTGACTTTGATAGAAGGCGAGCGCCTCTGGGATAATTTTGTTGAGGTTGCCTGCCCCAAGAAACAGAGCCAAGTCACCAGGTTGAAGAATTTCGGTCAACAGGGTTTTAACTGAGTCCAAGGATTGTCGGTAGTCCACTTGAGGGTGATAGGTAGCAATTAAATCGGCCAACTGTTGTCCGTTGATCTGAGTCGTGTTGGGTTCCCCTGCACTGTAGATGTCCGTGACTACAACCCGGTCAGCATCGCTAAAGCATTGGGCAAATTCCGACAAGAAGGCTTGAGTACGGCTGTAACGATGGGGTTGAAAGATCGCCACAACCCTTTTAACTTGGGGGTTGCTAGGGGAACCCGGGGTTTTGCGAAGACGAGCCGCCGCAAGAGTCGCCCGAATCTCACTAGGATGATGGGCGTAGTCATCGACAAATAGGATACCATTGCAACTCCCCCGATGCTCAAACCGTCGTTTTGCTCCTTCAAAGGTGGCAATGGCTTGGGCAATAGCGGAAAACTCCAGACCTAAGTAACGTCCAACGGCAACTGCCGCGAGAGCATTTTGCAAGTTGTGCTGACCGAGTAACTTGACGTGTAACTCACCCAACCGTTGACCCCGCTCCCACACTTGAGCCTGGGAACCCTCTGAGTGATATTTCACAGCCTCAACGGTATAGTCGGCACCGGAATTGGGGTTGAGGCTATAGCTAATGTGGGGTTGAATCCGCTCTCGTAGGGTTTGGCAGTCAATACAGCCAATTAGGGTTTTGCAATGCTCGGCAAAAATTTCAAAGGTTGAAACGACTTGATCGAGACTTTCATAGTGATCGGGGTGATCGAGTTCGATGTTGGTGATGATTCCAATCGCTGGGGCAAATTTGACTAGAGATCCATCGGATTCATCGGCTTCGGCAACCAGGTAAGGACTTTGACCTACCCGGGCATTTCCTTCCCAAGCACTGACTTCACCGCCGACTAAAATGGTCGGATCTAAGCCTGCTTTGAGCATCATGTAGGCGATCAGACTGCTGGTTGTGGTTTTCCCATGAGTTCCTGCTACGGCGATACTCTGGTATTCCTCGATCAAGGCAGCCAGTAAATCCGAACGGTGAAAGATTGGACATCCCAACTCCAGAGCCGCTTTGTACTCGGAGTTTTCTGGATGTATGGCAGTCGAACAAATGACTTGCGGTAAGTGCATCGAGGGTGATGCTTTGCCGTTGACCTTCGGTTCAATCATTCCGGTTGTGATCATTACCGCTTGCTCTGATCCGTTCGTCTGCCCCAAGTTTAAGCTTTTCGGGGTGCTGTTTGGATCGATTTGAGGGGGAAAAGCCGCAAAATTGCTGGCATCTTGACTCCAAAAAATATGAGCGCCCAAGGTTTGCAAACGCTGGGTGATATGGGTCGTTTGCAAGTCAGAGCCAGAGATTGGCAGGTTGCGCTTTGCTAGAATATAGGCAAGAGCAGACATCCCGATTCCACCGATGCCGATGAAATGAAAGGGTCTGCCACTGAAATCAACAGAACTAGGCATTGATCGCTCCTTAACACACCACACCGCGCCAATAACAGGCGATATCATATCAAGAATTGTTTTTTCCCGATACAGTTTGGTTAATCTTTTCTCAAGAAGCATTCTACGCCATCCTTCACGAAGAGGGGGCGAAATGCTTTAGTAGTTGTATACTATATCCCTTGTCTCTAGGCAAATACCGGATTCCTGTTGAGAAAATTTCGAGGGGATAGAAGGGGGACAATGAAATTGGGGATCAGCTTGTGGGGTATAAGCACCCGAACTGACAAGAGCCTTGGAGTCAAAACCCTCTCCTGTAGGGGGATTTCGCTGATGTAGGGGGCGACCTGTTGCATCTCTACAAGAAGTTTGGATAGCTAAACGTAAGAATGGGTCTGCCTTTAGGGTATGATTGGGGTCATTAGAAACCTAAATCATAAAAGGCTCGTGCCTGAGTTGGGCAATGCCATTGTTAGGAGGAACAAGGTGATTAAAGTCGCAATCAATGGTTTTGGACGGATCGGACGCAACTTTGTGCGTTGTTTGTTGACTCGCGAGAATAGTAATCTCGATTTGGTCGCAATTAATGATACCTCAGACCCCAAGACAAATGCTCATTTACTGAAGTATGATTCGATGTTGGGGACACTCAAAGGGGTTGATATTCAAGCGGATGAAAACTCGCTGACTCTCAACGGAAAAACCATTAAGTGTGTCTCTGATCGCAACCCCCTCAATTTACCCTGGGCTGATTGGGGTGTTGATTTGATTATCGAAGCAACAGGCGTCTTTATTAGCGAAGAGGGCGCTTCTCTGCACTTACAAGCCGGTGCGAAGAAGGTATTAATTACAGCCCCTGGTAAAGGCGGAAACATTGGTACTTTCGTGATGGGTGTTAATGACAGCACCTACAAACACGAAGATTACAACATCCTGAGTAACGCTAGTTGTACCACTAACTGTCTCGCTCCTTTTGCCAAAGTGCTACACGAACACTTTGGGATCGTTAAAGGGACAATGACGACCACCCACAGCTACACTGGGGACCAACGCATTTTAGATGCGAGTCACCGGGATTTACGTCGGGCTCGGGCAGCGGCTATCAACATTGTACCGACTTCAACCGGAGCTGCTAAGGCGGTGGCTTTAGTGATTCCAGAACTGAAGGGGAAACTCAACGGAATTGCTATGCGGGTTCCGACTCCTAATGTCTCAATCGTAGACTTGGTGGTTCAGGTTGAGAAGAAAACTTTTGCTGAAGAGGTCAATCGAGTCCTACAAGAAGCAGCAGAAGGCCCACTCAATGGGATTCTCGAATACAGCGATCTGCCTCTGGTTTCCAGCGACTATCGCGGACGGGATGCTTCCTCTATCATCGATGCTAGCTTGACGATGGTGATGGATGGTGACATGGTGAAAGTTATCGCTTGGTACGATAACGAGTGGGGCTACAGCCAACGAGTTGTAGACTTGGCTGAGTTAGTCGCTAAACATTGGCCGGCTGCCTAAAATGAACTTGGGATTAAGGATTAGGAACTCGGATGCTAAAGTCGAGCCATCGATGAAAAGGTAGCTTGTTCCTACTCCATTATCCCTGCTTCCGAACGCTCAGGTGGATTTTTTAATTGAAAATTAAGCTTTGCACCGAGCAAATCTTTCAAAAGTGCTGAAATCCTTTGTTCAAAACAAGGGGAGTTTCTGTCTGAGGTGACATCTGATTAACGAGAAGAATTTGGGAGTCAGGGGTTGTTTTTCCTACAACTGCTGCTCCCCCTCCCAATTTCTCAACGAACTGTTCGGCTAAGGCTAAAGGAAGACACAAGACTAACTGAAAATCTTCGCCTCCATACAGCGCCCAGTCTAAAGCCTCTGAGGGAGATACAAGCTGTTGTAAAGCAGCCGAAAGGGGTATTTGATGGCTGTGTATTCTCGCCCCGACGTTGCTAGCTTGACAGATTTGTACAATTGCATCGGCTAAACCATCGCTACTATCCATTCCGGCGACTATCACTCCTTCGGGGAGTATTTCTTGTAAAATGGCGATCGCATCGAGTCTGGGTTGGGGTCGTTGATGGGCTTGAATTAATGATGAACGTTGCCCCTGGCTTAAAGATTGTCCCATCTCTGGCTTCAGCAATAATTCTAACCCCGCCCTGGAATCTCCATGCACTCCGGTGACAACAATTGCATTTCCGGCTTGGGCGGTATTTCGGCGAATGGCAGACTGAGGGTTAACTTGTCCAAAAGCGGTAATGGAAACACAACGCACCGCAGACTGACAGAGATCTCCCCCAACGATAGGCGTATTAAAGGGTTCTAAACATTCAGATATTCCCTGATAAAATTCCTCAACCCAAGCAACAGGGGTATCACCTGTTAACCCCAACGCCACTGTAATTCCCAACGGAGTCGCCCCCATCGCCGCAATATCGGATAAATTAGCCGCAGTCGCCCGCCAACCGACATCACGGGCTGAAGTGGTGCGATCGCTAAAATGCACCCCATCGATTAACATATCTGTAGTCACGACTAAGGATTCATCCGGTTTGGGGGTAATAATCGCTGCATCATCTCCGACTACTTCCACTGGACAGAAACCCTTGACAATCGTTAATAAACCTTGTTCACCAATATCTTGAATATTCATAGTAAAAGAAACAACTTTTCCTGATAGGATATTGCTTGATTCCTGAAAATTTAGGGAATATATTAAATTAGGACTACCTCCATGATCACAAAAGATCTTGACAATATCAACCTTCTAGCCTTTCAACAACCGATCAATTGCTGTAATGTAACAGCGATCGCTTATGCGTTAACAGCGCTGGGACATTCGACCTGTGTTGATGATCTTTTTTATGTGACCCGATTACCAATTGCTTCTGTTCTTGATGACGGGATGACTCTGGCAGAGACCTACGATACCTTCATCAGTTATATCGAAAATGGCAAATTACCCTTTTCTGTCAGAATGGAGTATTTCGACCAACGAAATATGACTTTTGAGACTTTTATTCAAGAAATTGAAAGGGCAGTTTCTGATGATAAAGATATTCACATCTTAAACTTTAGTGTGAGCATCGCCCACGACAATTTCAATTTGAGCGGTGGTCACTTCTCCTTAGTGGCTGACTACGATCCCAATACACAGGAAATCACAATTGCGGATACAAACCCTAAGAAATATACTCGCTTTTGGAAGTGTCCTGCTGAACGAATGTATAAGGCTTGTGTAGACAAAGATTCTTCTTCTACCCGCTCTCGGGGAATGATTGTTGTTCGTAAACTTGACGAATCACACCAATAAAAATTGATGTAAAAAGAGAATGGATGTTCAGCAGAGTTAACTTCTCACAAGAGTTGTGACTCTCTGCTGTGCTTGTATTTGTAATTTTTTGTAAAGTTGCAGGGGTCAACTCAAATGGTATCCTAATCCAATAGGGGTTAGAGACGGTTCTCTAGAACGTTTCTAGCACTTTGTACTGGATTCTCTACAAACAAATCTATGAGATTGCCTGATGGCCCCAGGCTACCTGCGTTAGTCCAAACCTTACAAATTATCGCCCAACCGACCCAATTTTTAGAACGGTGTGCGAACCAATTTGGAGATTGTTTTACATTGCGGGTACTCGGTTTAAACTCGCCTCCGATTGTATTGTTTAGCAATCCTGAAGCCATTGAAGCCATTTTTACCACCGATGCGGATAAATTTGAACTCGGCAAAATTACCCACGTTTTTCAACCGTTAACGGGTTCTCAATCTTTAATATGCACCGATGGTAAACGTCATCAACGCCTGCGTCAATTATTGATGCCTCCTTTGCATGGAAAACAACTCCCTGCCTATGGTAAAACCATTTGTAATTTAACCCTAAAAGCGACTCAAAATTGGTCTCCGGGTGATTTTATTTCGATTCGAGATTATACCTCCCAAATCGCTTTAGAAGTCATTTTGCAAGTGGTTTTAGGACTGAAGGAAAATCAACGTTATTTTCAACTTAAACATCGAATTGAACCCTATTTAGAAAGTGTCAATCAACCTCTGAATTCAATTCAGTTTTTCTTACCGCCTTTACAACAAAATTTAGGAAGCTGGAGTCCTTGGGGGAAATTTATTCAACAGCGACAACAAATCGATGATTTAATTTACGCTGAAATAGCCGAACGTCGTAGAAAACCTTTAGGGGAAGATGTGCTTTCGCTGTTAATTTCCGCCCGAGATGAAGCGGGTAAACCTCTAACGGATGAAGAACTTAGAGATCAATTAATTACGTTATTACTGTTAGGACATGATACCACAGCATCGGCTTTAGCTTGGGCGTTTTATTGGATTCATCGTTATCCTAAAATTCTCGATCAATTAGTGGAGGAATTAAACGGTTTAGATGAAAATCCTGATCCGATGGATATT
The DNA here is from genome assembly GCF_034932365.1 of Limnoraphis robusta BA-68 BA1. Taxonomy (NCBI): domain Bacteria; kingdom Bacillati; phylum Cyanobacteriota; class Cyanophyceae; order Oscillatoriales; family Sirenicapillariaceae; genus Limnoraphis; species Limnoraphis robusta. The sequence goes on from NZ_JAYGHR010000006.1 coordinate 93,858, forward strand.
GTCCAACTGCCTTATCTGAATGCAGTTTGTCAGGAAACGTTACGCATTCATCCCATCGCGTTAATTTCTCAACCGAGAGTTGTTAAAGAAAGTGTCAAAATCGAGAATTATCAGTTTAAACCGGGTACAATTTTAGTACCTTGTATTCATTTAGCCCATCATCGGGAGTCAGTTTATCCGCATTCTAAACAGTTTAACCCGAATCGTTTTCTAGAGCAAAAATTTTCGCCCTATGAATATTTACCGTTTGGGGGCGGAAGTCGTAGCTGTATCGGAATGGCGCTTTCTTTGTTTGAAATGAAGCTAATTTTAGCAACCCTGTTGTTAAACTATCAGTTAGCGTTTAATCAAACTCATGTTGTTAAACCTGTTAGACGAGGGATAACGATAGTTCCTTCGAGTAATTTTAGACTCACGGTGTTAACCGGAAAACAAACCCATATTTCAACAAAAGCTGTAAACCTTTAAGTTCATCTCTACTCATTTAAACTCAAACTATGACAACAAAACTGATTACAGAAAACAATCAAAATAAGCTTTGGTTAGCGGCAATTAAACCCCCCATGTATAGCGTGGCAATTATGCCGATATGGTTAGGGACAGCTATTGCTTGGTTTGAACAGAAATATATCAACTTGGCAGTTTTTACAACATTTATTAGTGCGGCTATTTTAATTTTAGCCTGGGAAAACATTCATAATGATGTGTTCGACTCGGAAACGGGAATTGACAAAAATAAAGCCCATTCTTTGGTTAATTTAACCCAAAAAAAGAATTTAGTTTTTGTCATCGGTTTGCTGTGTTTAACGGTTGGGATTCTTGAAATACTGTTAATTTGTTGGTGGCAAAAAGACTTAACGGTTATTGGTTTAATTTTGGCTTGTTGTTTCCTGGGATATGCTTATCAAGGGCCGCCTTTTCGCTTAGGTTATCAGGGTTTAGGGGAATTTCTCTGCTTTTTTGCCTTTGGACCGTTGGCGGTTTCTGCGGCTTATTATAGTCAAACTCAGAGTTGGTCAAGTGTCAGTTTTGCGGCTTCTATTATTCTGGGAATTTCGACAACTTTAATATTATTTTGTTCCCATTTTCATCAAGTCGAAGATGATTTAGCTGCGGGGAAATATTCCCCAATTGTTCGTCTGGGAACTCAACGCGGAGCGCAACTTTTGCCGATATTTTGTGGTATAATCTTTGCAATTACCGGGATTGGTGTTATCTTGGGAACGTTTCCGGTTTGGACGTTATTGAGTTTTGTGGGTTTACCTTCTGCGATTAAACTTTGTCGTCATGTGGGTTTAAATCACGATAAACCGGAGTTAATTAGTAATTGTAAATATATTGCGGTTTCCCTGCATTTTTGGAGTGGGTTGCTGTTGGGGTTGGGGTTTGTGATTCATTTCTAGACTTGATACCCAATACCAGAGAATTAATTCTCTGGCTAAAATTCTAAGTCCTCTCAAGAGGACTATTATATTGTGTAAAAAGGATTCACAAATAGGCATTCAGCAAGCAAGATGCTTGCACGAAAATGTTGATTCTCTTAACTCCCCTCTCGATTAATAAATAGTCCCTAATGGGACACCTTTTCCCTCTCCTTGTAGGAGAGGGTTAGGGAGAGGTGGAGAGGGTTAGGGAGAGGTGGAGAGGGTTAACCAGAGGTTTAACTCCAGCCAATTTGAACCGCTATAAACAGAAAAAACATCGCCCCTAAAAACAGATAAACCATTAATGGCATTATCCAACGTAACCAAATTTCATAGGGGATTTTGGCGATAGAAAGGACACCCATTGTTACCCCACTGGTGGGAATAATTAGATTATTTAAACCATCTCCCATTTGAAACGCTAATACTGCGGTTTGTCGAGAAATTCCGAGTAAATCACTCAACGGCGCCATAATAGGCATGGTTAACGCTGCTTGTCCTGAACCGGAGGGAACAAAAAAGTTTAAAATGGCTTGAAACCAAAACATCGCTTGTACCGAAACCACCGCAGGTAAACTTTCAACAGTTTGGGTAATTTGAAATAAAATAGTATCGATTATTTTCCCTTCTGTCGCGACGATTAAAATCCCTTTGCAAAATCCCACAATTAAACAAGCCATCATCATCTCTTTTGCACCATCTACAAAAGAATTTGTGGTTTGAGTCAGGGAAAGTCCTCCAATTAACGACGAAAAAATTCCTAAAGCAAAAAATAATCCGGCTATTTCGGTAATATACCATCCTTGAGTTGTCACACCCCAAGCTAATATAAAAATTGTTAGTAAAAATAGGATTAAAACGATAATTCTATTAACAGTGAGGGGATATTCTCGAACTGGTTTTTCTAATGGGGTTGCGGTTTCAACGGAATATAATAGACTATTTTCTCGACTAACATCTTGACGGTAAATATACCACAAAATATAAGCGATCGCCATCAAAGAAAACACTGCCCAAACTAAGAGTCTGTAGCGAATTCCACTAAATAACGGAACTTGAGCAATTCCTTGGGCAACGCCAACGGTAAACGGGTTTAAAAATGCTCCTGCAAAGCCAACACCCGCCCCAACAAAGGGAATAGCAACCCCTGTTATTGTATCATAGCCTAATGCTTGCGCTAAGGGAATGGTAATTAACACAAAAACTAATATTTCTTCACTCATTCCAAAACTACCTCCACAAAAGGAAAAAGCGAGGATTAATAGAGGAATAATCACCCATTTGTAAGCCGGATTTCTAACGGTTAAATTGACTAATTTTTCGAGTCCAGCATCAATGGCACCTGTGGCGTTTACCATGCCAAATGCACCGCCAACAAAGAAAATAAAAGCAATCACTTCAGTTGCAGAAATAAATCCTTTTACAGGGGCAATAAAAAAGCTGAAAATATTTTGAGGTGCCGGGGTGACAACCTGATAAGAACCTGGTACAACAATACTTCTATTTTCAACAATTTCACGGCTATATTCTCCGGCTGGAATTATCCAGGTTAGCACAATTACTAGAAGAAGAATAAAAGAAGAAATCACAAGAGTATCCGGCAACTTAAATTTGTTCATTCGGTTTTGAATATGGCTAAACTGACTCCAATAGATATTGTATACTTTAGGCGGTTCAAAGAGATTTATTTATCGCAAAAATTAATCATTTAGGGGCGGGTTTATCTGAATCTATTTGTTTTCCCAAATCTCGGGGTGAACCCGCCCCTACGGTAGGTGTTTTTGGGAATTTTTTATGGGGTTTGGGCGGGTTTATCTGAATCTATTTCTTTTCCCAAATCTCGGGGTGAACCCGCCCCTACGGTTGCTGTTTTTGGGAATTTTCAGGTTAAATAATTCCTTCTAAAAATTCAGGTTTTAAGTCTCGTTCCATCAACGCTTCTACGGCTTCTTGGGGGGTAATTTTATTGTTTAATAGCTGATAAACTTGCCAAGAAATCGGAACAGTCATCTGTTCTCTGCGGGCAATTTCAATTAATACATTGGTTGTATTAACGCCTTCGGCGGTACTTCCCAACTCTGATAAAACTTGTTGTAAATTTTTACCTTGGGCGAGTCCATAACCGACGCGATAATTGCGGCTTAAAGGACTATTACAGGTTGCTAACATATCCCCTAAACCTGACAACCCAAAGAAGGTTTCTGCTTGTCCACCCAGATGCGTTCCGATTTTAATAATTTCGGTTAAAGCACGGGTTAATAATCCTGATTTGGCATTCGTTCCTAAGTGTAAACCATCGCAAACTCCGGCTGCAATGGCAATCACATTTTTTAACGTTCCGCCTAATTCTGTGCCTAGTGGATCGGGACTCGTATAGACACGAAAACGCTTAGAAGAAAGTAGCTGCTGTACTATTTTTGCTGCATTCATATCTTGACAAGCAACAACCGTCGTCGCAGGTAATCCTTGTTCAATTTCTTTGGATAAATTAGGCCCAGATAGCACAACAATCGGATGATCAGAACAACAATTTGACCAAATTTTTGAAGGGGTATAAGTTGTCTCGGTATCCAGTCCTTTTGTTGCGGTAACAATGGGAATATTATCTTTTAATTTTGTCTCTTTAATTTGAGTGGCAATGGGGCAAACTCCAGGCATAGAAACCGCAGAAAGCACTAAATCTGCATCGGCGATAATTTCCTCTAAAGAACTGTGGTTACTCCGTGACCAAACCTGCACTTGATGACCATTATAACGCGCTAAACCTGCCAACGCTGAACCCCAAGCCCCCGAACCTAAAATAGCAATTTTTTGTGGAGAATTAGCCGTTGAATCGAGATTTTTTTGAGGATTTGGGTTGAGGTTAGATTGCATCATAAATTCACCAATAGAAAAAGGGGGTTGGGTATTGGGTTAAATCTAAAATATACCTTATATATACAGAACTGGCATCAAACCCAATGCTATTAAGGAGATGCAATCAGACGCGATCGCCCTGACCTCAGCCCCTCCCAAACAGGGCAGTACAGTATTTAATTGAATTTAAGCGACACAATGACCTATCAACCGATTCAAAATTACGGCATTATTGGCAATATGTACACTACCGCCTTGGTGGGACGCAATGGATCAATAGACTGGTTTTGTTTTCCCCATCACGACTCGCCGAGTGTATTCGCATCAATTCTTGATGAAAATAAAGGCGGATATTTCAAAATTGCCCCGGCTATTCCTGATGTTACCTACAAACAACTTTACTGGCCGGAAAGTAATATTTTGATTACCCGTTTCTTAACCTCTGATGGTGTGGGCGAAATTGTTGATTTTATGCCTGTCGGTTTAGGAGAAAATGAAATCGGCTATCATTCCCTCATCCGAGAAGTGCGAGTAGTTCGGGGGAGTATGACCTTTTTAGCAGAATGTGAACCTGCTTTCAACTACTGTCGGGATGAACACGAAATTGATATCACCCCCAAAGGTGCCTGTTTCTACTCCTCAACCCTCAGTTTAGGACTCGCCACCGATATTCCCCTCGAACCCCAAAATAAAGGCGTCTGCGCTAAATTTACCCTAGAAGCGGGGCAAATAGCGGTGTTTGTCTTGCAAGGTACCGAATCGGGGGCGGGTTGCGGTTTACCCATCAAACCTTCCCAAGCCACAGAATTATTTAAACATACTGTCAATTATTGGCGCAATTGGCTGTCTAAATGTACCTATCGGGGACGTTGGCGGGAAATGGTGGAACGTTCGGCGTTAGTGTTAAAATTACTGACGTTTGAACCCACTGGGGCGATTATTGCGGCGCCGACTTGTAGTTTACCCGAAGGAATTGGCGGTGAACGAAATTGGGATTATCGTTATACTTGGATACGCGATGCTGCTTTTACCTTGTATGGTTTGATGCGAATTGGCTTTACTGAAGAAGCCGAAAAATTCATGGAATGGATCGAAAATCGTTGTGAAGAACTCAATCCTGATGGTACGCTACAAATTGTTTATGGGATTGATGGTCGTCATGTTTTAACAGAAGAAACTCTCGATCATTTAGAAGGATATCGTCAATCCCGTCCGGTTCGCATTGGCAATGAAGCTTACCAACAACTTCAATTAGATATTTATGGCGAGTTGATGGATTCGGTTTATTTGTACAATAAATATGGCACTCCGATTTCCTATGAACTCTGGACTCAACTGCGAAAACTGATTAATTGGGTTTGCAATCATTGGCAAATGAAAGACCAAGGAATTTGGGAAATGCGAGGAGATGAACAGGCGTTTGTTTATTCTCGGTTAATGTGTTGGGTTGCATTAGATCGGGCGATACGACTGGCTGATAAACGTTCTTTTCCGGCTGAACGTCAACATTGGTTAGAAATTCGGGATAAAATCTATGAAGAAATCATGGAAAAAGGCTGGAATAAAGAACGACAAGCTTTTATGCAATATTATGGCAGTGATACCCTTGATGCGGCTAATTTAATGATGCCTTTAGTATTTTTCCTCTCTCCCACTGATCCGCGAATGTTAAAGACTTTAGATGCTATGAATAAACCGCCGGATCAGGGTGGATTAGTTTCTGATAATCTCGTTTATCGCTACAATGTTGATGAAACCCACGATGGTTTAGAAGGGGAAGAAGGCACGTTTAATATTTGTACCTTTTGGTTAGTTGAAGCCTTAACTCGTGCGGGACATCTCGACAAAAAACGTCTAGAATCAGCCCGTTTAATGTTTGAAGGAATGCTGGGTTATGCTAACCATTTAGGACTCTATGCTGAAGAAACCGGCGCCACAGGAGAAGCATTAGGAAATTTCCCCCAAGCCTTTACTCATTTAGCGTTAATTAGTGCGGCTTGGAACCTGAATAAAGCCCTCGGAGAACAAGAATAATTGTAGGTTGGGTTGAACCCCAGTGAAACCCAACAAATTTTTAGCAATGTTGGGTTTCGTTCCTCAGCCCAACCTACGAGTCTTTACAAAACCCCCCCTTATGTAAAGTTGGATCGGTTGGTTGGGGGTGAAAGTTTAAAGATTCCGTAAAAATACGGTTGGGGTCTTGCCATAACGGAGTTAATCCAATTAGTATGTGTTCATAAATTTCGTCAATTAGACCTCCCAATTTCAATAACCAGTTACACGGGAAAGCCTAGCAGTTCATCAAGATTTAAGTTACGAATAGGGTTGGTGTTTGGGTGAAATCACAAGATGTTGACCCACCTCAATAGATTTTCAAAATAAAGTCTAGCCCGATAATTGTGTTCATTGAAATCGGGAAATTATCAGTTAACCTTATGCTTTCAGGTTAACGGGGAGAGATTTAAACGAGTTTCCAGGGGATTAACTATCTCTGTTTGAACTTGCTTTTCTACCAGCAATCTAGTTATCCACTTCTACCTAACTATCTAACCATGACTCTGAAAAATATCTTCACTCAAGTTACATCTACCGTAGCTACTGCTGTTGTGTTGTCTGCTGCGATCGCCTTTGAAGCACCCAAAGCAGAAGCTGCTATTTTTCAATGGGAATTCTCTAACGTTGTTGGTGGCATAGATGGAACCGTTTCAGGAATACTAGAAGTACCTGAAGGAGACAATGTTTCAGCAACGTCTGTTATCCTGACTTCTACAACAAATCCGTTATTTGACTCTTTAGTTGGATTTGATTTTACTACACTTACTAACTTCTCTAATCAATTTAAAGTTGAAGGGAAAAAGATCACCGCATCACTTTTTGGAACTGATTTTTTCAGTAATACAACTAATCTGAGTCTAGAATTTAATTCCGGGGAATTCGGAGATTTAAATAGTCAAAATATAGCTTTACTGACAATCGCTGGAAATCCCTTTGATGTTTGTACTGAAGATTGTTTACAAACCGCCGAACTGTTTGGAGACAATACAGGACAAACTCAGTTTGCTCCCACTTTCACAGCCGTACCTGAAGCGTCACCTGCTACGGGATTATTAGTGACATTCGGATTAGTTGGAGTCTATCAGCTTCGCAAAACAATTCGTCGGTTTCATTAATAGCTACTTGTCCTCTTAAATAGAGTATTAGATTAGGATGGGCTAAATAGTATTGGTGGGATGGGTAATAGCCATCCTACTTTTATTTTAGATTGTGCCTATTGACTTTAAATAACCCTCCTCTATGTCAAGAAACTCCCGAAATAATTTACACAACTTTTCAAAATAAACTTGCTTTTTTATGATAGACTTTATAGAGTTCTCTTAAGACTAAAGATAACTTTTAACACTGTTGTAACTCACAGATCAAGTATTCTATTCTACATCTGTAGAACTCTTGAGATTCATAAATTTCTGAAATTTTTCTGAAATTTAGGGCGAATTTACTCTAGGTTTAAAGCATGAAAAACATCTTCACTAAAATTGCTGCTACCGCAGTAACAACGGTTGCCTTTTCCAGTATTATTGCTGTTGACGCTTTTGCAGCTACAATAAAACCGACTCCCCTGATTTTTGATGACGATGGTAGCCAAGATGGATTAGCAGCTCTTTCATATATACTAGCTAATCCTAAATTTGATCTCAAAGCAATTACAATGTCTCATGGGGTTGCTCGGCCTGAAAGTGAAGATTTTCAAATGGGTCTAAAGCGAATGCTCGGTTTCCTTGATGCAACCGATATTCCAGTTGGTATTGGTTCGGCTGTACCACTTACAGGTGATAACGCTTTTCCTGACTTTATTCGCAATGATGCCGAAAAATTTTACGCTCCTTTTGTTACTTTACCTGAAGAAGTACCCGATATTGAATTTGGTACTGCGGCAGAATTACTGGTCGAAACCATTAACAACTCTCCTGAACCTGTAGCAATTCTTTCTACAGGTTCAATGACCAATATGGCGGAAGCTCTCCGAATCGATCCAGGTATTATTGATAATATTTCTGTCCTTCAGATTATGGGCGGAGCCTTATTTGTCCCAGGAAATTTAGGAGTTATTCCTGAGCCTCCCTTCTCTACAAATGAAGTAGCGGAGTTTAATATTTGGCTTGATCCTGTAGCTTCTCAGGAAGTGTTTCAAGCGGGAGAAAATGGCTTAAATATTCAACTCACTCCTCTAGATGCAACGAATAAAATTGAGTTTACTCGTGAGGACTATGAAGCCTGGTTAGCAACAGGTACACCAGAAAGCATTTTAGCAGCAGAGTTCTTAGATTTTTCTCTGGTCGTTGTTGGGGGTGATGTTAATCCTAACCCTCTCTGGGATATGGTTGCTGCGATTAACTTGAGCGAGTTGGAGTTCTCGCCTGAAACCGGATTACACATTGAAATTGACACTGAATCTGCTCCTGGAGAAACTCAAGGACAGACACAAGTCATTCCGGGTTTACCTCCGAATACTCTTGTTTCTCTCGATCCGAGTTTCGATAATTTGTCTTTTAATGCAGGTAATTTATTTGCATACCTCGAAGAAAGTAAGTCTGTACCTGAACCGACAACAGCAGCAGGTTTACTGATATTTGGTGCGTTAGGGGCTGTATTAACTCGTCAGAAAAAACAAACTAAATAGAGTATTAGATTAGGATGGGCTAAATAGTATTGGTGGGATGGGTAATGGCCATCCTACTTTTATTTGAGATTGTGCCTATTGACTTTAAATAACCCTCCTCTATGTCAAGAAACTCCCGAAATAATTTACACAAATTTTTAAAATAAACTTGCTTTTTTATGATATACTTTATAGAGTTATCTTAAGACTAAAGATAACTTTTAACAGTGTTGTAACTCACAACTCAAGTATTCTATCATACATCTGTAGAACTCTTGAGATTCATAAATTTCTGAAATTTTTCTGAAATTTAGGGCGAATTTACTCTAGGTTTAAAGCATGAAAAACATCTTCACTAAAATTGCTGCTACCGCAGTAACAACGGTTGCCTTTTCCAGTATTATTGCTGTTGACGCTTTTGCAGCTACAATAAAACCGACTCCCCTGATTTTTGATGACGATGGTAGCCAAGATGGGATGACCGCCTTAGCTTATATGTTAGCGAATCCTAAATTTGACATTGAAGCCATTACGATCGCTCAAGGGATTGCTCGTCCTGAAGTTTTTGTGAATAATGTTGAGCGAATGTTGGGACGCTTAGATATAACAGGAATTCCTTTAGGAATTGGTAGACCTGATCCGGTAGCTGGAAATAACGCTTTTCCCGACTTTGTTCGGGATGGTTCTGATAGTTTTTGGCCGCCATTTGTAACGCTACCAGATACCGCTCCTCCTGTTGAAAAAAGATCGGCGGCTGAACTGATTGTAGAAACTGTTAAAAACTCTCCTGAACCTGTTGCCATTTTAGCCACTGGCCCTTTAACAAATATTGCCGAAGCCCTACGACTTGATCCCACTATTATCGATAATATTTCAGTCGTACAAATCATGGGCGGAGCAGTATATGTTCCCGGAAATTTGACCACATTTCCTGACCCACCTTTCTCTACAAACTTGACTGCTGAGTTTAATATCTGGATTGATCCGCTAGCTGCTCAAGAAGTATTTAGTGCGGCTGAAAAGGGATTAAAAATTCAGTTAACGCCCCTAGATGCAACCAATAAAGTAGAATTTAGTCGCGAAGATTACTCAGCCTGGATCGCTACAGGAACACCAGAAAGTTTAATCGCGGCTGAGTTTTTAGACTTTGCGCTTACTGTTATTCAAAGTGATGATGATCCGAACCCCGTTTGGGATTTAATTGCTGCAATTGATCTGAGTGAAGCTAACTTTTCACCCAAAACTCTGATCCCGTTAAATGTTGATACAGAATCCGATCCAGGCGCAAATCAAGGACAAACATTTGTTGATCCGAACGGATTTCCCATTTTTGTTTCTCTCGATCCAAGTTTTGATAATCTGCCTTTTAATGCAAGTAACCTTTTTGCATACCTTGAAGAAAGCAAGTCTGTACCTGAACCGACAACAGCAGCAGGTTTACTGATATTTGGTGCGTTAGGGGCTGTATTAACTCGTCAGAAAAAACAAACTAAATAGAGTATTAGATTAGGATGGGTCATTCTCATCCTACTAATATTTCAAGAAAAATTGTTGGGAATTAAATTGTAAAATTCTGTAAATTTTTTGCCTTTCCTAGAGAAATTTACCCTATCCTAATGGTAAATTAATCACCTTTCTCTAGGGAGAAATTTATGTTCTCAAAACTTTCTGTTAACCTGCTATTAACCTCAGCGTTTGCTTTGGCGGGAACGGCGGCGAATGCGTTAACACTCAACGGTTCAGAGGGGAGTTGGAGTCATCCCATCGGTGGAAGTTTTATTGAATATCAAACGATAGGCGAAGAAAACCAAATTCGTTGGGGTGATCCAGTTATTCCCGGTGCAAAAAGTGGACTCGGGTTTACCGGAGTTGATGGGACAGATTTGGAACTCGAAAACGTTTTTCAAATTGGAATGTTGCGTCATTTCAATAACGTTATTTACGGAAATACAGCCGCCTCTGCGGTTAATCTCGCCCTCAGTTTAGACTTTGCGGAATTTGGGCTAAAAACCTTTGATTTTAACTTAGAAATTGACGAAACTCCGAACACAGAAGGAACCTGTATTTATCCCAGTATTACCGCTTGTTCTGACAAAATTTCCTTTCCCATTACTTTTTCACCTGAAAGCTTTGAAATCGATGGAGTCAGCTACACTTTATCCTTAGTTGGCTTTAGCTATGGTTCGGATCAATCCCTTCTCAGTGATTTTATTTCCGAAGAATACACCACCTCAGAAGCCTTATTATTTGGGAAAATAACTGCGGTTGAAAACCTGACTGCCATCTCTACACAGCCGGAAACACAAGTTCCCGAACCGCAAACAATCGGAGGTTTTTTGGCTTTGGGCTTAATCTTAACTAATCGGTTTTTAAAACGAGATTCGTTAAAATAGTATTCATTTTGTTCCCACATTCAATGTACTCTTTTTGTGGAATAGATTCGCCCATAATTCCCGCTCCTGCGTTCAAATGAATGCTATTTCCATATTGATAAGCTGAACGAATCGGAATCGCAAAATCAGCTTTCCCTTCACAGTTAAACCAACCAATAGCGCCCGCATAAATCCCTCTGGGTGTATCTTCTAAACGATCAATCCAAGCAATCGCCTGACTTTTTTCAATTCCCGAAACCGTAATCGCCGGAAACAACGCTTTTAACGCATCCCAAGGTGTTTTATCTGCTTGAAGTTGTCCGACAACATGAGAGGATAAATGTTGAACATAGGGATACTGTTTCACCTGCATAAAATCTAATATTTTAACCGTATTTTGAACACAAATTTCAGCCATTTCTTGTTGAACCAATAAAATTGAAAGTGCGTGTTCTTTCACTTCTTTCGCATCGCTAAATAATTCTCGCTGAAGTCGCAAATCTTCTTCTATATTCTCCCCTCTAGGTCGAGTTCCCGCTAAAGGATTCGTCACCGTCCAATTATTAGCATGAATCTCCATTAAAATTTCTGGACTGAAGCCAACACCTTGCACTTCTCCAAACTGAAAACAATAGGAACGTGCTGAATGATTTCCTTGATAACCCAGCGCATAAGTTCCTAAAATATCCAATTCTCCTGGAAACTTGATCGAACGACAAATAATCGCTTTTTGCAGTTCTCCCGCTTGAATGGCGTCAATTAACTGCTGAACTTTTTCGATGTACTGTTGTTTTTCAGTCAAATATAATTCCGGTAAGGAAGTCGAAGAATAGTTGTGAAAAGCGCTCGTTTCGATTTCACAAAGGCTTTGCAATTTAGACAAATGCTTTAAACTCTTAATATAAACCCCTTCTGCGGTAATGCGGAGTTCAGTTTCAGGGACAAAAAAATAAAGTAGGGGTTGATCAATCGCTTTGGTATAGGGATAATAAAAACGAGCCATATCAAAGCTAACATAACCATATGCTGTCCAATTCTCAATCGCTAATTTGGAAAACGCTGACTCGACTTGTTTAAACGGATCTCGGATCGCTTGAAATTCCTGTTGATCTAAACCATTGATCGAAATCGCCTCCAGACTGACTGATACAGTTGCTAAAGCGTTAGCCGCGATGCGAACCTCCTGTTGCTGGTGGTACATCATATAATCAAAAAATAGCCCAGATTCTAGCAGATTTTGCAACAAAATCAGGGAGTCTCTTTGACCGGGGATAAATCGTTCTTGATAAGTCAGCATTTAGTATAGATTAAGGTACACCAACACGGTTAATGGTGTTTGGGGTGAAAGTTTCAATTTTTTTAATGTACCATTTCAATTCCGATTAAAAACTTTTGCAGATTTCAATCTGTTAAGCGATTTTTTATCCAGAGAACAGCTTTCGGCTTGGGTTGATTGTTACTGATTGATCCTTGGCAACTCCGATGAAGCGACGATTGAGGACGTTGCCAGCCAACAGTAAACAAGATCACGAGTAAGTAAAGATATCATTGTTGTCAACTTCTGTCAAGCTAACCTGTTGAGCAACTTGATCTGAACTGAATAAGATCGTACTCACCGAAATAATACACTCAATGAGATTATACGGTTGCATTAAACAAACAACAGATGAGCAGTAAACCATCATCGGTAGCCGGGAAAATTCTGTTGGTCTTGGCTTTGGGGAGTCAACCTGCATTTAGTCTACCCCCATCCGACTCACCGGATCAAACCCTGCAACAAAGCCGACAACTCTATGAAGCGGGAAACTTCACCGCAGCATCTGAACTCCTCCAACAAGCGGTTTCCGACTTCGCCGCCACTGGAGATCACCTCAACCAAGCGATCGCATTGAGTAACCTAGCCTTAGTATGGCAGGAGTTGGGACAGTGGGAACAAGCAACAACTGCCATTAATAGCAGTATCACCCTCCTAAAACCCCTTTCAGAACCCCGTATTTTCGCCTCTGTCCTCAATATTCAAGGTCAGCTATACCTGAGTCAAGGACAGCCTGAACAAGCCTTAGAGACGTGGAAACAAGCCGCTAAACTGTTTGATCAACTCAAAGATCTCAACGGACTTCTCACCACTGAGATTAATCAAGCCACCGCCTTACAAGCTTTGGGGCTGTATCGCCAAGCCTTGAGAACTTTACAGGCAATTGAGGAAAAATTGCGATCGCAACCCAATTCCTTACTCAAAGCCACCGGACTGCGAAGTTTAGGGGACACTTTACGAGTTGTGGGCAATCTTAACCAATCTCAAGCCATTTTACGGGAAAGTTTAGAAATTGCTCAACAGTTAAACGCCAGTCAAACCCAAGCCGAAATTTTACTCAGTTTGGGAAATACCCACCGCGCCCAACAACAGCCGGAAATTGCGATCAACGCCTACCAAGATGCTGCGATCGCCGCGACTTCATCCCTAACTCAAATTCAAGCCCAACTCAATCACCTGCGTCTGTTAGCCGAAGCACAAAGTCAGTTACAATTTCAGGCGTTATGGCCACAAATACGAGTCCAACTCTCTGATCAACCGAAGAGTCGGATGACAGTTTATCTGCGGGTGAATTTAGCCGAAAGCTTGCTACAATTCCCTTCCGAAGCCGAACACATATTAGTCGCCGTTGAATTGTTGACTGAAGCCATTGCGATCGCCAGACAACTGCAAGATACCCGCGCCGAAGCCTACAGTTTAGGTAGTTTAGCAGCAGTTTACGAACAAACACAACAATGGTCAATCGCCCAACGTCTGAGTGAACAAGCCTTACTGTTAGCCCAAGCGATCAATGCACCCGATATTAGTTATCGTTGGCAATGGCAACTGGGTAGACTGTTAAAAGCACAAGGAAAAACAGAAGCGGCGATCGCAGCATATACCCAAGCCGTCGAAACGTTAGAATCATTGCGAACCGATTTAGTCGCCGTTGATCCTGATGTACAGTTTTCATTTCGAGAGACTGTTGAACCCGTTTATCGGCAGTTAGTTAGTTTAATTTTACAACCGCCTGCGGTGGGTGAAGTTCCCAGTCAGAAAAATCTCAGAAAAGCCCGAGAGTTAATTGAGTCCTTACAACTAGCAGAATTAGATAACTTCTTTCGAGAAGCTTGTCTGGATGCGAATCTTCAACCCCAGTTGATCGATCAAGTTGATCCTCATGCTGCCGTGATTTATCCGATTATTTTGGCAGATCGTTTAGAGGTGATTTTGTCTTTACCCGGTCAACCTCTGCGTTCCTATTCTACACCAATAGACGCCCAAAAAGTGGATGTGACAGTCGGACAACTGCGACAGTTGTATGTTCCGATATTTTCCTCTCAAAAACGTTTAGCTTTATCTCAGCAAGTGTATGATTGGTTAGTTCGTCCGGCGGAAGCCGATCTCAACAGCAGTCAAATTGAAACGTTGGTGTTTGTGTTGGATGGTTCCCTGCGAAATCTGCCGATGGCTGCACTTCACAACGGACAACAATATTTGATTGAAAAGTATAATCTTGCGCTCACTCCAAGTTTACAATTGTTGACACCCCAACCGCTTGCGGAAAAATCCCTAAAGACGTTAATTGTGGGGTTAAGTGAAGCCCGTCAAGGGTTTGTCGCCTTACCTGCGGTTGAGTATGAACTTGAACAAATTCAAGCCCTAGTTCCGACAGAAGTGTTACTGAATCAACAGTTTACCCGTCAGGAGTTAGTCGAAAAACTGCGTCAAACGTCTTTTTCAATTGTTCATTTAGCCACTCATGGTCAGTTTAGTTCCCAAGCTGATCAAACATTTTTGTTAACTTGGGATGGTCGAATTAATGTTAAAG
This sequence comes from Limnoraphis robusta BA-68 BA1, assembly GCF_034932365.1. Classification (NCBI taxonomy): domain Bacteria; kingdom Bacillati; phylum Cyanobacteriota; class Cyanophyceae; order Oscillatoriales; family Sirenicapillariaceae; genus Limnoraphis; species Limnoraphis robusta. Next base: position 109,012 of record NZ_JAYGHR010000006.1, read on the forward strand.
AATTTGATCAATTATTACGAAGTTCCCAAAATGATCTTGAACCGATTGAATTATTGGTTTTAAGTGCTTGTCAAACAGCGACAGGAGATCAAAGGGCGGCGTTAGGGTTAGCAGGTGTAGCGGTACGATCAGGGGCGCGGAGTACCTTAGCAACCTTATGGCAGGTTAATGATGTTTCTACAGCCCTCCTAATGACAGAATTTTACCGCGAATTGACTCTATCGGGAGTGAGTAAAGCGGAGGCACTGCGTTTAGCTCAGTTAAAATTATTACAAACAAGCCAATATCAAGATCCCTATTATTGGGCGGCTTTTGTGCTTGTTGGGAACTGGCTCTAATCCGGTTGACCATTCCCTAATACGTCTAATTTTTATTAGTAGAGGTACCAACTTATACTTAAGAAAAGCTTAAACATTTTCACCCTAAGCCAGAGCTAGAATTGTTATCTTAGATCAAGAGATCTAAAAAAATAGCTCCCCTTATTAGAGCTACAGTTCACCCGTTTAATCAAACCCCTCAATTCTTAGAGGACATCATAAACTGGGGCATCTGGCGATCGCAATTATAACTTTCACCATGAGGATTCACCCCATATGCAAAGAAAACTTTTTTCTCAACAGTTCATAAGCGTTTTAGTGACCGTTTCCGTTGGACTGGCACTCAATCCGAGTCTACCCGCCCAAGCCGAAAAACGACCCTCACAGCAAAGAACGAGAACCAGTGTAGCGTTTCAACCGCCTGCCGGACAAGGAATGCCACAACGAACTGCGGGAGGGGCTTCTCGCACAGGCTTCAATTGTCCTGTGTTAAGCGAAGATCAAACCGAACTCACCGCCCTCGTCCCGGCGTTTAGTCAACCCAATAATATCAGTTCCGATTTAACTGGATTAACCACCGAAGCCAGCCCAACATTTTACTTCTTTGTACCTGCAATGGCAGCCCAAGAAGCAGTATTTAGTCTCAAAGATCAAAAAGGTCAGGACGTCTATCAAACGAGTATACCGCTTTCTGGCAAAACAGGCATTGTGAGTGTTAAACTGCCCTCAGATGCGCCATCACTCAAAATCGGTCAATCCTACCGTTGGTCTTTTGGGATTATTTGCCAAACTCAGTCCCCTCAAAATCAGCCCGAAGTTGTTTTCGTCACCGGGGAAATTCGCCGAGTCAAAGCTGATAGTGCTTTAGCGCGTCAACTTCAGCAATTGACTCCCCTAGAAAAGGCTGCTCTTTATGCTCAAAATGGCATTTGGTTCGAGAGCATAGAAATCTTAGCAAATTTGCGACAAACCCAGCCGGAGAACTCAATGCTCACCAGTAAATGGCAAGAACTTTTACAATCAGTGGGATTAGAAGAAATTGCCAATCAGCCCTTCATCGATTAAACAAATTTTGTAGGGGTTGGTCTAGTAGAATGAAGTGTGATCACTCTAGAAATGTTTCTTCAAAACCTGCTCCTACTCACAAACCAATCGGTGTTATGGAGTTTGAAGTTCACAACCGAAAAAAAAAAGCTTTTTTAGGCTTAAGAACTTCCAACTCTCGCCCTGGGAAACCGTTCTTTAAGTCAATTCGCCGTGCGTTAATTGTGCCTGCGGTGGCGATCCTGGTGATTGGACTACGTTCAACCGGAGTATTACAACTGTTAGAATGGGCGACATTTGATCAAATGATCAGTCTGCGCCCTCTTGAGCCAATCGATCAACGGATTGTCGTTGTTACCATTGATGAACCCGATCTTCAACAAATTGGAAAATGGCCGATTCCTGATAGTCTTCTGGCTGAACTCATCGAAAAAATCAAGCAACAACAACCCCTCGCTATTGGTTTAGATCTCTACCGGAATTTACCTGTCCCCCCCGGACATGAACACCTCCTAGAAACCTATCGAACAACACCCAATCTCATCGGAGTTGAAAAAGTCGTCAGTGATGCAAACGGTTCTACAGTTGCTCCCCCTGAGTTATTAAAAGAACAAAATCAAGTGGGTGCGGCGGACTTGCTTTTGGATGGAGATGGGAAAGTTCGACGAGCGCTACTCACGATACAACCCTCAGAGAATCAAACGGTTGTTAACCTGGGCTTACAACTGGCACTGATGTATTTAGAAGCCCAAGGCGTTATACCCGAAATCACCGATAATGGAGAAGTCAAACTCGGACAAGCCGTGTTTACCCGTTTTACCCGTAACGACGGCGGTTATGTGCTAGCCGATGACGGCGGCTATCAAATTCTATTGAACTATCGCGGTTTACTTGACAACTTTCCCACCGTTTCAATTTCAGACATTTTAGCCGATCGCGTGTCACCAGATTTGATGCGTGATCACATTGTTTTAATTGGGGCGACGGCTCAAAGTCTCAACGATCTATTTTTTACCCCTTACAGTAGCAGTTTATTGGGAATTAGCGATCGCACACCAGGGGTGATTATTCATGCGAATATCGCCAGTCAAATTCTCAGTAGCGCCCTCGATGGACGAGTCTTATTTAACGTCTGGTCAGAAAAAACCGAGTGGCTGTGGATTTTAGTTTGGTCTGCGGTGGGAATGACCATCGGATTAAGTTATCGTCCGCTACAGGGAACCGTTGTGATTATGCTTACCGGAGTGAGTTTAACGGTTATTTGTTATTTGGCGTTTCTGCGGGGCTGGTGGATACCGATGATTCCGCCATTGTTAGCTTTGGTCGGTTCAGGAATAGCGATTACAGGTTATATTGCCAATCAGGAACGTCAAGAACGACAAACTTTGATGAATTTGTTTGGCCGTCATGTCACCCCGAAAATAGCGGATGAGATTTGGCGAAGTCGCGATGAACTGCTCACTCAAGGTCAGTTGATCGGACAAAAGATGACGGCGACAATTCTATTTGCTGATATTCGAGATTTTAGCGCGATCGCCGAATCAATGGAACCGGATCGCCTGATGTTTTGGCTTAATGAATATATGAATACAATGGCGGATACGGTTCTCAGCCATGACGGAATTATTGATAAGTTTATTGGCGATGCCATTATGGCAGGTTTTGGCGTACCTTTACCCCGAACTCACGAGTCAGAAATCGCCCAAGATGCTATTTTAGCGGTTTCCTGTGCGCTGGAGATGGCGGAAAAATTGCGAGATCTTAATCAAAGGTGGAGACAAAGTGGACAGCCGACGGTTTCGATGCGAATTGGCATTGCGACGGGGGTTGTGGTAACAGGTAGTTTGGGAAGTTCTCAACGGATGGACTATACGACTTTGGGCGATACGGTGAATATTGCAGCCCGTTTGGAGAGTTATGATAAATCTTTTGGTCAGGGGTTGTGTCGGATTTTAATTAGTGACAACACTTACCAATATATTCAGGATCTATTTCCTACAGATTTGGTGGGTCATGTTCAGTTAAAAGGGCGACAAAAGGCGGTGGATGTTTATCAGGTGCTGGGTATTAAATAATCTATAGCAGAGAAAGAGTTGATTAGGACACTGTTTTTCTGTCAAATCCTTTTATGATAAAGGTTTCAATTCTGTCTCCTGTCTCGGTGTCTCCTGACTTCTGCTATAGTCTGACTCCCGTCGCTTGGGTTAAGCCTCAACGCCTTTAACCCCAATACCCCACCCCTCAATTTCCCACAAACTGCATAAGCTTCGTGATGTGAGACATATGTCAAAGTAGATAACCCAATTGATGAATTGTCTCTAAGCCATGCAACCGCAAGCCACCGTAATTGAAAAATTGATCCTCAGTGCGTTGACTGCTTTTGTGACAGTCGCTTCCGCCACTGTGGAAATACAACCGAAGGTTGAGAATGCGCTTTTGAACCTGACTCCCCTGATCTTAGCGGCTCAGTGAACCGTTTGAGACTCTCAAATTTTACCCTTGTATCTTCTAAGTTGCTGACTTCTCTATAATGACCATGAAATCTACCTCCTCCCTACAATCTCGGTTAAAAGTTCTGCATCAAACAGGTGTTCAACAATTGAGTCAAGAACAACTGGTTTCAGCTCTTAATACGTTTCAACAGATGTTAGCAATTGCTCAAGAAACCGAAAGTTTAGAGTATCACGTTGAAGCCTTACATAAAATTGGAATTATTCACTATTCTCTAAAACATTATACTGGGTCTATCCACTGTCTCAAACAAATTATCAAACTAGCCCCTGCTGAGTCTAAGTCTGTGAGAGTGGCAAAGGCTTATAATGATATTGCTCGGGTTTACTGTGCAACTAAGCAATATTCAGAAGCTTTGCGATATTCGGCTCAAGCTCTCGAAATATTTATCAAAATCCCTAATATTAATGGCGTGGGGATGACCTTAAATTATTTAGGAGAAATCTATAATCATCTCGGTTTATTTGAAGAAGCCCTGCAATGTTGCCATAAAGCACTCGTTATTTTTCAAGATATTAATGATACCGTTCAAGAAGAAAACTTAAAAAATAGTATTTATGAAGCAGCAGCACTCTATAATATCGGATTGGCAGAATATCATCTCGGTAGACCGAGGCAAGCCTTAGCCTTTCTCAATCAAGCTCTCGAAATTCGTCAAAAACTATGTTCATCTTGTTCCGCAAAAAATCAAAATAAATTGCCAGAAAACCAGATAAAAATTTATTCGGAAACGGCTAAAACTTTAGGTCAAATTGGGATTGTTTATTTCAGTATGAAAAACTACAAAACTGCGATTGAGTTTTACCAGAAAGCCATCAAAATCTATCAACAAAATAACCAACAGGAAGAACTTGCCAAACTGATGAACTATATTGGATTGGCTTGCTACAAACAAAACCATATTTCTCAATCTCTGTGGTATCATCTTAAAGCTTGGGAACTCTTTGATAAAATTCAAGATCCCCAACAAAAAGACAACTATCTACCCCATATCCTGTCAGTCTATCAGCGATTCAACCTAGCGGATGACGGCGTAAAATTGTATCAACGTGTGCAGCAACTTTTCCACCTGATGGGAACAGAAGTTAGCTAAAATCATAGGTAACAGGGAACAGGGGACAGTGAACAGTAAACAGTGACCAGGGAACAGTTAGCAGTTAAAGACTTCCCCTATTGCCTGTTGCCTATTGCAAGATTGCCTCTTACAAGATTGACTTTTACAAGATTGCAAGATTGCCTTTCCCTGTTAAGTTTGTCGGTGAAAGATCCCCAATTTGTTAAGATGAATTCAACGGTTTCTACATTTCATTTAAAAGTTCAACAAGTCGAACAAGTTTGTCTGTTTGAGTTATCTTGGGGTCAAAGACAACATCTCAGCGTGAATATCCCCTATCCACAAATTCTCACCCGATTGTACCAAGACTGGCAACAAACCTACTTAAACTTCTACAAAAAACAAGCATTACGAGGACGAGTCGAGGGAAAAGGTCAACTCAGTGTGTCAGTGGATTGGCACGCTAAACTGGTAGAAGCCGAAGCCAAACTCTTGTCAGAATTTCATCGCTGGTTACGACACGAAGAACTGTATGAGATCAGAGCGACTATTGCTAAAGCGGCTTTAGATTACTCACGCTTAGAAGTCTTCCTGTGTATCTCTCCTTTAAATTTATCCCGCCTCCCTTGGGAAGCCTGGGAAATTGGCACAGAATTCGCAGCACCGGGAAAAATTCGCATTGTTCGTACCACTGCCAATATTCGATCTAAAAGCATTCAGCCCTCGCCTCGCAAACGTAAAGCCAGGGTTTTGGCAATTTTGGGAGATGATACCGGATTAGATTTTCGAGCCGATAAACAGGCCGTAGAATCCTTATCTTACATCGCTGATATTGAATTTGTCGGTTGGCAACCCGGACAAAGTTCAACGGAACTGAAGACTAAAATTGCTGAAGCGATCACCGATCATCGAGGTTGGGATGTATTATTTTTTGCAGGTCATAGCAACGAAACCACTTTAACAGGCGGAGAACTGGCGATCGCACCGAATATTTCTCTATCTCTGAGTGAGATCGAAAAACCATTAACTCTCGCCATGCAACGGGGACTCAAATTTGCCCTATTCAACTCCTGCATGGGTTTAAGTTTAGCCAATCGGTTAATTGATCTGGGGTTAAGTCAAGTGGCTATTATGCGCGAACCTGTTCATAATGATGTTGCTCAGGAATTTTTGCTGCAATTTCTCCGCAGTTTAGCCGAATATAATGATGCTCACGATGCGATGCTGGCGGCTTGTCAGTTTCTCAAGTTAGAAAAACAGTTAACCTATCCGAGCGCTTATTTAATTCCCTCTCTGTTTCGCCATCCCGACGCGCCTGTTTTTCGCCTAGAACCCTATGGCTGGAAACAAAAACTCAAACGCTGGTTGCCCACCAAAGCCGAAGCATTGGCTGTTGGGGTATTGTGTGGGTTAAGCTGGCAACTGCCTGTCCAAGGATTTTTACTCGATGGGCGGTTGTGGGTACAGTCGGTTTATCGTGACATTACCCTTCAGACTCCTCAGAATGCGCCGAAAGTGTTGATTGTTTCCATTGACGAAGAATCTATCAAACGCGCTAAAATTTCTATGCCTCGGCCAATGGATCGCCGCTATTTAGCTCAAATCATCGACAAACTAGCAGCATTAGAAACGCCCGTTGTGGGGATTGACTATCTGTTAGATCGCCATCAACCGGATAATGACCCGATTTTAGCGAATTCTGTTCGTCAAGCGGTTGAAAAACAAGGGACTTGGTTTATCTTTGCGACAAAAAGACGATCTACAGGCGGTTGGTTTGAAGTTTTACCCGAAATTGCCAGCCCTAACTGGAGTTTCAACGGGGATCTACGGGTGTTAGGCGATCCTCCCCAATATATGAGTCTTGTTCCTTTACCGGATCGTTCCGAACAGCGTTTATTGCCCTTATCTTATTTACTTGCTTTAGGATATTGGACTCATGCCGAACAAACTGAACAAACCCTCAAACCCCAACTCGACGCCTCTACACAATTGATCTCTCAATTGAGGGCTTACTTACTCGAAACGACGGGGAAAGACTATGTGAACCTCTTTTCTCGCAAAGCGGTATTACACCCCTTAACAAATTGGGCTTATTTATTGCGTCAATGGTGGTTACACCCAATTATTGATTTTTCGATTCCCCCAAAACAGGTTTATCAAACCCTTCCGGCTTGGAAACTCCTAGAGGAACCCACAGAAATTGATGATCTAATTCCTGTAGAACCTTATGTTGTTCTCATTGCGCCAGGAGGCTACGGTGAGGCGGGTGTGGATACTGAAGGTGAGGATAACTATCCTGTACCTACGGCGTTAGCTTATTGGCGATCGCAACAAAATCCTCCCGATTTACGGTCTATTTTTCCAGGCGGTGAAGCACACGCCTATATGGTACATCATTGGCTCAATCGGCGCTTGGTTACACCTATACCAGATTTATGGATGATTGGCATCGCTGTTTTGTTGGGGAAAGGGACTATTCTGGCTTTTGGGCAAATTTCCCCCAAGCAGTGGAAACGAATCATTTTGCTGATAGGCGCTACCGGAATTTATGGCGGAGTGAGTTTACAGGTTTATATTACGGGAGGCTTATTATTACCCTGGCTTTTACCAACAGTAACCTTTTGGACTTATCTTGTCGTTGCTTTCGTGGAGAGGAAATCCTATGGTTAAATTTTACGGAATATTATCGACATTTGCCCTGACTGCTGTTATCAGTGGTGAACCTTTTGTGAATGTGACTGAGCCTGTTTCTACTGTTCTTCCCTTGAGAGAGGAAAGCCTATTTTTATCTCAAAATAATTCACCTCCTCAGTCGGGAGATGGCGGATCTCGGTACGCAGATGTCACTTGGAGAGATGCTTTTTTTAATAATGAACCGCCTGAGTCCCAAGATGGCGGATCGCGAGGGCCTGCGCTTTGTCCCCTGACTCCTGTAGACGAAGGGACGGGTACTGAGGTTTTGAGCGATCGCCCTACGTTAATTTGGCAGGGACAATTAGCACGAGTTGAACTGTATGCTGACAATGGAGAGCAACCGATCTGGAGTCAAGATCTCTCTCAAGGCGATCAAAAAGTTCAGTATAGTGGAGAAGCTCTAAAACCCGGTCAAACCTACGATTTGATGATGTTTGAAACGGTTTCGGATACATTCCCTTTACCGTCAGTCCAGGTGACATTTACTGTCATAGATGGGGAAAAACGTCAACAAGTTAATCAGGATTTAGAACAACTCAACCGTGAACTTAGACAACAAAATGTTTCTGAAGAAGTCATGGCTCTAGCTCGGTTTAATTATTTAGCGAAAAATCAGTTATGGTCTGATGCTTTGACTGAAGCTTTCTCGGTTCAAAATCCTTCTTCGGACTTGCAGGAACTTCTGCAAAAAACGATTCCTCAAAAGTTTTGTAACTAATTCATCAGGTGGTATAATGCATGGGGGAAATGAGGAGATATTTTGATTAATTTCAAGCCTTGAAAGTGATCACGATTACTTTTTACGATTGACTCATTGACCTCAAAATTTTTAGTTCGTTTTAACTCACTCACATTGATAATATGGCAGAAATTTTAGGAACTTCGGGAAATGATGTTCTCGTCGGAACTGGGGAGAATGATTTTATTTTTGGCTTAGAGGGAGATGATCAGATTAATGCGGCTCTCGGAGATGATACTGTTGTTGGAAATCAAGGCAGAGATAATATTTCGGGGAATGAAGGAAATGATACCTTGTTTGGCGGTCAAAATAACGATTTTATTAATGATCAACAAGGCAATAATCAAATTTTTGGGAATTTAGGGAATGATCTTTTAGCCGCAGGAGCAGGAAATGATAGTCTTTTTGGGGGTCAAGACAATGATAACCTGTTTGGGGGGGCGGGAAATGATTTAATCTCCGGTGATAAAGGGGATGATTTATTAATTGGAGTAGAGATTACATCACCCATTCCCGGACAAGGAGAAGTTGATACTTTCAGTGGCGGAATTGGGGCTGATGTTTTTGTTGTCGGGGATGATATTTTATCTTATTATATTGGTGGGGGAAATGCAGATTATGCCTTGATTACTGACTTTTCACCCGCAGAAGATCGAATTAATGTTAACAGTAATAGTCAGATTCGATTTCTTGATTTTACCTTTGGAGATTTAGGGGCAGGAGTTGGGATTATTGCCAATGAAGATTTGATTGCTTTTCTACCGGGTGTGAATGCAGGAGAATTAGAAATTGGTAGAAATATTACTCCGGTTCTTTAAGAACTCTTGGGATTTATTGATTGAGTTGTGAACTGTAGAGACGTTGAATACAACGCCTCTATTTTTTCACTAGAGTTTCAACTCAAAATTTAACAATCAATCAATCCAAAAATTACAGAGATGATTAAAACAGAGGATCAATCGGATCTAAAGTTAATAAACGGCTAATTTCATCAGTTTGAAATCCGAGAGCCATTGGTCGTTGAACGTCTGGTAAGATCTGCACATCGTATAATTCTGTAATAATCCCTTCTAATCGTAACCAATTAATAATTTTACCCGTTTGCAAATCAATTACCATCAAACCACAACAAGGTTGAACATTATTTTTCTCTAAGTTATCATCTAATTCTAAGCCCGAGAAAGTTCCATTTCTAGGTTTTGATAATCCGACAATTGCCCAATTTTCCCAAAAGGCTAAACCCCGTAAATAACCGGGACAAAATGTAATCGGTTCAAATTTGCCTCGCTCTAAATCAATATAACCAAAATAACCCCGACCTGAATTCAACACCCACAATTTTTCTTGATAAAAACGCGGAGAATGAGGCATTGATAATCCCGTGAGAATGATTTCATTTGATTTAACATCAATCACACACCCTCCATTTTGCCTTTTCTCTCGCCAGCCATCAACAATATCCACCTGACTCACCGCCGTCACATAGCCCGGTTCTCCGTCTACCATTGCTAAACCATTGAGATGACAACAATCTTGATTGATAATTTTAGAAATAAAAGGCGGTTTCCAAAGCGGTGTACAGCTATTTTGTAGACTAACCGTTGCCAAACAATTGAATAACGTACTGACAAAAATGATGCGATTACTTTTATCTATCGCAATATCATGTATATCTAAATCTCCAGTTGTGTAGCCGATTCTCGGAATATAGAGTTGGTCATAACCGTTATAAAATTGTCCGGGTTTGAGAACATTATTGAATTGCCAGAGTTGATATTTTGAACTCATGTAGAGTCGTTCGGGTGTCGCATATAATCCCATCGCCCGGTCAAATAATCGCTCAAAACCTGAAATTCCCCCATTTTGATTCACACCAATGAGTAATAGTCGTGAGGTTTGATAAGTCGTAAAGGCTAAACTAATTTGCTTCTCTTGCAACCAGTCCGTGAAATGGGAAGAAGCGGTAATTTGGGGTGATGTTGATGGCGGTTGTGTAGAGTCAGTTTTGGATTCCATTATTAAAGGTATAGACTATTTTAATTTTAGCTAATATCATGTCCGGCTAATCAATCATCCCCGCCCCCATAACACGCATTAATCAACCGGAGATGATATTATCAGCAGATGAGAGACGTTCGAGATGAACGCCTCTACAAGTAGTCTTCTAGATTTGAATGAATGGATCTTCAGCGATGAAATCAGAAGCATCTACCCCACTGAGAATGGCGAGTACATTGCCTCCTAGACTGATTTCTGTATTGTTTCCATTCGCAGTAATAGACAGTTGGTCGGCGGTAATTTCCTCCGCTAAACCAATCAAATCGATCCCCAGTTCAAAGTCAACAATAGTATCAATTCCTTCACCTTCGGCGAGGACAAACGTATCCACTCCTTCACCGCCAGATGAGTCATCCCCAGTCAGGGTATCATTGCCTAAACCGCCTCGCAGTAGATCATCGCCATCATCACCAAAAAGTTGATCCTCTCCTTCACCGCCGAAGAGTTCGTCATTACCGCCTTTACCGCCAATTCGATCATCACCTGAACCCCCAATTAGGGTATCATTACCGCCATCTGAACCACCAGGAGAACGATCATTTAAGTCCCCTCGGATGATATCTGCACCGTCACCTCCCTCAATTAGGTCATTACCCAAGTCACCCGCCAGAACATCATCACCCTCTAAACCTTCGATAACGTCGTCTTCTGTGCTTCCAACCAGGGAATCATCTCCGCTCGTTCCGACTAATACATCATCATCACCATCATCATCATCATCATCATCATCGCTGTTGTCTGCTTGATTGATCAATACCGAGACTTCTTGAATGAAGGAGGAATTAGGTTGCGCCAAGTCTAGATTACCGTCTCCGTTGAAATCAGCCAAGGCAAACGAACCAAAACCGTTCCGTTGGAATGGAGAATTCTCGGCAGGATTCAAATTCCCTTGCTCATCTCCCAGTAACACGGTAATCTGGTTACTCGAAGAATAATCAACAAAAATATAGGAATTGAGTGCGGCATCGAACTGACCATCACCGTTGAAATCGCCTACAATGAGATCATTGACTGATTGATTGAGTTCAATCGTTTGTTGAAGTTCTAAATTCCCCGTTCCATCTCCTAAAAAGACTTCCAGGCTATCTTCAAACAAGAAGGAGTTATTGGGATCAGCTTCACTGGTGACCGCTAACAGGTCAAGATTTCCATCACCATCAATATCTGCCGATTTGAAGAATTTGGGATTTTCGACATTAACATCACGACTTCCACTAAATTCGCCCTCACCAGTTCCAAACAGCACTGAAGTTTGAAGATCAAAACTGTAAGAATTGTAGGAACTTCGCTCAACTACGAGGTCAAAATTACCGTCTCCATTAAAGTCACCCACTGTGGATGGTTTTCCAGATAAGACTTCAATGGGAGTGCTAGGTGAGTTCAACTCTCCGGTTCCATCTCCTAACAGTACCGAAGATCGGTTGACAGAATTACCCGACTCAGAATTATAGACAGAATATTCCTTAAGCAGGACATCAAGGTTACCATCGCCGTTGAAATCTACCACATCAATTTCATTGGGAAATTGGAAGTCTTGATCAAGAGGAATACTGCTACTTTCTTCAAATTCTCCGTTGCCATTACCTGACAATATTTGGATGCTGAAATTTCCAGAAAAACCATTGACAACTACGAGGTCAGATATACCATCGCTATTAAGATCTCCGGCTGCAACTTGATTGATATTTTCAAGTTCAATCTGCGTACCTGGGGCAAAATCTCCTTGTTCGTCTCCGAACAAAATATCCACAGTTTGTTTGAACAAAGAGGTGGAGATTTCGAGATCTTCTAACCCATCGTTGTTGGCATCGGCGACGATAACGTTGTTAATATTTTCTCCCAGATCAACACCTTGATCTAAGCTAAAATCTCCGGCTCCATCTCCTAATAGTAATGAGAGTGTACTCTGACTACTATAAGTATAGTTATCAAAGTTAGATACAGTTGTCTGAACGGCTAAGTCGAGATTACTATCTCCGTCAAAGTTTCCAGTTTTGAAAATTCCGGAAAACCCATCAAACTGAGTTGTAAAGCTGGCATCCGATGAGAATTCTCCGGACTCATCTCCTAGAAATACGGAGACGTTTGTTTTATTGGTAAACGAGGTGTCATCAAAGATTGTCTCAACAACGGTTTTGTCTACCGAACCATCGTTGTTAAAATCTGCGAAAAGAGTTGGAATGAAATTGTCAATTTCAAAGGGAGATCCGGGTACGGGATTAAAGCCATTCTCATCCCTCAATAACACTTCAACCTGCGAGGGGAAAAAGGAAAAATTTTGGATTTGCAGATCGCTTAAGCCATCATTATTTACATCAGCAACCGTAACATTGCCAACATTTTCTCCCAAATCAACACCTTGATCTAAGCTAAAATCTCCTTCTCCATCTCCTAATAACAATGAGAGTGTACTCTGACTACTATAAGTATAGTTATCAAAGTTAGATACAGTTGTCTGAACGGCTAAGTCGAGATTACCATCTCCGTCAAAGTTTCCAGTTTTGAAAATTCCGGAAAACCCATCAAACTTAGTTGTAAAGCTGGCATCCGATGTGAATTCTCCGGACTCATCTCCTAGAAATACGGAGACGTTTGTTTTATTGGTAAACGAGGTGTCATCAAAGATTGTCTCAACAACGGTTTTGTCTAGCGAACCATCATTGTTTAAATCTGCGAAAAGAGTTGGAATGAAATTGACAATTTGAAAGGGAGATCCGGGTGCTGGATCAAATGTGACCACACTATTGTTAGACGCTTGGAGCATAATTAATTACCTCTGGTTATGAAAGCGTATTTGTTCTGTACGAATTTAGCAACCTACATTCGTACAGCAATTTTTTACCAAATTTACCAAAAGCATTAGAGATTAAGGTACCTTTAAATCTCTAATACTTTGCATTGGATACTTTTAAGCTGCTATGTGTTGAGCCGCTTTATCGACAAAATCATCACTAATCTTTTGTTCTGTTACAGCATGAGCAAGGGCAATGGTTACAGAGTAGATTAGAACTCAAGCTGTATATCATCCATGAGTCAACTTTATTCACCTCTAACTTCAAAGTAAATTACCTTTACTGAATCTTCAAAAATGAGCAAGATGAACTTTGAACAACAGCTTTTAATGTAGAGCAGACCCTTAAAATTCCAGTTTTTACTGCAATTTTTACTATTACCATACTAGGAAACCTTTCATCCACTTACCAGTCACAGAAATGAGCGGCTTGACATTATTCTACATTTATGCTTAGACTCTTGAATTGTCGTTGAAGAGCAGGGGAAGTGAACAGTTATATCCGGTTGAACAGTTATAAATAACGGAGGAGTCACCGAGTCACCGAGACAGGAGACAGGAGACAGGAGACAGGAGACAGGAGACAGGAGACAGGAGACAGGAGACAGGAGTCACCGAGTCACCGAGACACCGAGACAGGAGTCACCGAGTCACCGAGTCAGGAAAAAACTGATAACTGAAAACACTGGTAACAGGTAACAGTTGACTGATAACTGAAAACACTGGTAACAGATAACTGATAACTGATAACTGTAAAAACTGATAACTGTATAACTGATAACTGATAACTGTAATGAACCCGCCCCTTTGAGCGGATTATTGATTATTATCGGCAGATGAGAGACGTTCGAGATGAACGCCTCTACAGGTAGTCTTCTAGATTTGAATGAATGGATCTTCAACGATGAAATCAGGAGTATCTACCCCATTGAGAATGGCGAGTACATTGCCTCCTAGACTGATTTCTGTATTGTTTCCATTCGCAGTAATAGACAGTTGGTCGGCGGTAATTTCCTCCGCTAAACCAATCAAATCGATCCCCAGTTCAAAGTCAACAATAGTATCAATTCCTTCACCTTCGGCGAGGACAAACGTATCCACTCCTTCACCGCCAGATGAGTCATCCCCAGTCAGGGTATCATTGCCTAGACCGCCTCGCAATAGATCATCGCCATCATCACCAAAAAGTTGATCCTCTCCTTCACCGCCGAAGAGTTCGTCATTACCGCCTTTACCGCCCACTTGATCATTACCTGAACCCCCAATTAGGGTATCATTACCGCCGTCTGAACCACCAGGAGAACGATCATTTAAGTCCCCTCGGATGAGATCTGCACCGTCACCCCCGGAGATCAGGTCATTACCCAAGTCACCCGCTAAAACATCATCACCCTCTAAACCTTCGATAACGTCGTCTTCTGTGCTTCCAACCAGGGAATCATCTCCGCTCGTTCCGACTAATACATCATCATCACTATCATCATCATCATCATCATCATCATCATCGCTGTTGTCTCCTTGATTAAGCAATACCGAGATTTCTTGAGTGTAGGAGGAATTAGGTTGCGCCAAGTCTAGATTACCGTCTCCGTTGAAATCAGCCAAGGCAAACGAACCAAAACCGTACCGTTGGAATGGAGAGTTTTCGGCCGGATTCAAATTCCCTTGCTCATCTCCCAGTAACACAGTAATCTGACTATTCGAATAATAATCAACAAAATTATAGGAATTCACTGCGGCATCGAACTGACCATCACCGTTGAAATCGCCTACAATTAGATCACTAACTGATTCATTTAGGGCGATGGTTTGTTGAAGTTCTAAATTACCCGTTCCATCTCCTAAAAAGACTTCCAGGCTATCTTCAAACAAGAAGGAGTTATTGGGATCAGCTTCACTGGTGACCGCTAACAGGTCAAGATTTCCATCACCATCAATATCTGCCGATTTGAAGAATTTGGGATTTTCGACATTAACATCACGACTTCCACTAAATTCGCCCTCACCAGTTCCAAACAGCACTGAAGTTTGAAGATCAAAACTGTAAGAATTGTAGGAATTTCGCTCAGTTACGAGGTCAAAGTTACCGTCTCCATTAAAGTCACCCACTGTGGATGGTTTTCCAGATAAGACTTCAATTGGAGTGCTAGGTGAGTTAAACTCTCCGGTTCCATCTCCCAACAGTACCGAAGAACGGTTGACCGAACTATTCGCAGGAAAATAAAAGCCATTATCTTCCTTTACAACGATATCAAGACTACCATCGCCATTGAGATCGACAACATCAATCTCATTGAGATATTGAAAGTCTTCATTCAGAGGAATACTGCTACCTTCTTCAAATTCTCCGTTGCCATTACCTGACAATATTTGGATGCTGCGATTTCCTGGAAAACCATCAATAACAACTAGGTCGGGTATGCCATCGCTATCGACATCTCCGGCTGCAACCGGACTGGAATCTTCCAGTTCAATCTCCGTACCTGGGGCAAAATTTCCTTGTTCGTCTCCGAACAAAATATCAAGACTGGCGTTGAAAGAAGAGGTGGAAATTTCGAGATCTTCTAACCCATCGTTGTTGGCATCGGCGACGATAACGTTGTTAACATTTTCTCCCAGATCAACATTTTGATCTAAGCTAAAATCTCCTTCTCCATTTCCTAATAGTAATGAGAGTGTACTCTGACTACTGGAGGTATAGTTATCATAGTTAAATACAGTTGTTTGAACGGCTAAGTCGAGATTACCATCTCCGTCAAAGTTTCCAGTTTTTAGAGTTCCGGCAAACCCATCAAACTGAGTTGTAAAGCTGGCATCCGATGAGAATTCTCCGGACTCATCTCCTAGAAATACGGAGACGTTTGTTTTATTGGTAAACGAGGTTTGATCGAAGATTGTCTCAGTAATGGCTTTGTCTACCGAACCATCGTTGTTGAAATCTGCGAAACTAATCGGATTGAAATTGTCAATTTCAAAGGGAGATCCGGGTACGGGATTAAAGCCATTCTCATCCCTCAATAACACTTCAACAGTGCTACTTTCTGGAAAGGGCAGTGACCGTTCAGAAGGAATCTCTACAGGTAAAGGATCATCGCCTGAAATCGGTTCTGCCGGAGGGTCTACCACTGGGGAAGGCAAGAGAGGAAAGACGGGAAACTCTTGGATTTGGAGATCGCTTAAGCCATCATTATTTACATCAGCAACCATAATATTGCTAGCATCTTCTCCCAGATCAACTTCTTGATCTAAGCTAAAATCTCCGTCCCCATTTCCTAATAACAATGTGAGTGTATTCTGATTAGAATAAATATCGGAATCTGAGTTCAATACATTTCTTTGAAGGGCTAAGTCGAGATTACCATCTCCGTCAAAGTTCCCGGTTTGGATAGTTTGACCAAACCCATCCAACTCAGTTGTAAAGCTGGAATTCGATGAGAATTCTCCTAATTCATCTCCTAGAAATACAGAGACATTTGTTGTGTTATTAGAGGAGATTTCATCAAAGCTTGTCTCCGCAACGGCTTTGTCTACCGAACCATCATTGTTAAAATCTGCGAAACTAATCGGATTGAAATTGTCAATTTCAAAGGGAGATCCGGGTACGGGAGAAAATGTGACCACACTATTGTTAGAGGCTTGGAGCATAATTGAATACTCTCTGGTTATGAAGTAATGTTTGTTGGGTCTAGAAAATGGGCGTAACACTTGATAGTTCAAGTGTAGAAAATTTTCTGATAAGTAGTTGCCAATTTGCCTGAAATTGTGTGACCTTTTGTAACTTTATCACCGGGCAGATGAGAGAGTCAAATTGGCCTCCAAAATTGATTTATTATTCAAGTTTTTGAGGAAAGACAATTTCCAACAGACTCAACCTCATCCAGCCATTTAAACTACTGCAAATAATACATTTTCCAGTTGTTTGAGTGCCTCATCTAAGTCATCATTGACGAGTTCAAAATCAAATTCCTGGGCTGCGTTAATTTCTTCTGCTGCTCGTTTTAAACGACGGGCGATCGCTTCATCGGAATCTTGACCCCGACTTCGTAGCCGACGTTCTAATTCTAACATCGAAGGCGGCTGAATAAAGATTTGTTGGGCTTGGGGAAATCGTTCTCGAATTTGTCTAGCCCCAATTAACTCAATTTCCAATAATACCGACTCTCCGGCTTCAATTCGTTTTTGAACCGGATACAGAGGAGTGCCATAATAATTTCCCGCAAATTCTGCCCATTCTAGCAACTCTCCATTCTGCACCATCTCTTCAAACCGACTACGATCAACAAAATAATAATGTTTGCCCTCGACTTCACCAGGACGGGGGGAACGAGTAGTTACAGAAACCGACAGATGAAGTTCACGATGGCGTTGCAAAAGTTCGCGGACTAGAGTCCCTTTGCCCACGCCACTCGGCCCAGTAATTACAATTAACCTACCTTTAGATACCATGTCATTCTCGCTATTATTCAGCAAATCTCAGGGGTTCGAGGGATGAACCTTGAAAATATTTTGTTATTATTACACTGTCCAACTGAAAAATAACCATCAATTTATATCTGAGTGCAGTCACTTAGTCGATTTCACACCGTCGAATCTTCTTTATTGACGACAAATCGATGAGCAACTGTTTCCGGTTGGATAGCAGAAAGGATAACATGACTAGAATCTGTAATAATTACAGCCCGAGTTCGACGGCCATAGGTGGCATCAATTAATTGTCCTCGATCC
Source organism: Limnoraphis robusta BA-68 BA1 (assembly GCF_034932365.1). Taxonomy (NCBI): domain Bacteria; kingdom Bacillati; phylum Cyanobacteriota; class Cyanophyceae; order Oscillatoriales; family Sirenicapillariaceae; genus Limnoraphis; species Limnoraphis robusta. The sequence continues at coordinate 126,945 of NZ_JAYGHR010000006.1, forward strand.
CGTGCATCTGTGATGATACGCTTGATCGGAGCAGATTCAGGACTAACAATGGCAATCACTCGGTTGGCAGAGACAATATTACCAAAACCGATATTAATAAGCTGAATATCCATGTAAAGCCTGGGAATAGGGATCGCAGAGGTTTTAAACTCTTAATTTAATGATAAAGAGATTTTTTTAGACTTACAAGGCAAAATCTGACTCAAAATACCGATTTTAGGTGTAACTACGGGGTTGAATATTTTTTTAGACTTTGATACCCGATCTGATCGGAAAATGTTTTTTAGGGTTTGAATTATTTTTTCTCCGCATGAATATAGTCAATAAAGTAAAACTGGGGTTCTAACCCATATTTCAGCCCCGCGTAAATTCCTAAACTGGCTAAGGCGGTTATAACTAACGGTAAACCTACTGTTAAACGCCAATGATCGGGTAAAATAGCTGCACTCGAAAGGGCGATCGCAAAATAAACAATTAATCCAATTTGCCAGCGTTTAACCGCTTTTAATGCGCCTCGGCAACTGCTACAATGTTGAGTATGTTGGTGATAGCGATCTAAAATTTCTCGTCGGGTTTTAGGAAGTGATAAAGTTTCCGCCTGAGAAATCCCGACTTCTTCCCAGGGTAATTTTCCTTGACTATATTGATCGAACCATTTGCGAAATTCTATCACTAAATGGTCAGCTTCTGTAGGGAGTTTATAAGCGGTTTTCCAACTTTCGGTTTGCTGTTTTTGTTGGAGAAAACGTTCCTGTTGATGTAAAAATATCATATCTCCATCTAAAACTAAGTTTCGAGTTTTGATATGAGTCCACCAACGAGGAATAATTCGATGCAGGGTTTTAGCAAAGTTGCGGGGAAATTGGGCAACAATTCTCGATTTTCCGGGAGAAACGGGAAGACAATAAGTCACTAAACCGACTTGTTTTCCATCGGTTCCAAATTCGATAGCATATTCCAAACGACAAGGCGCTTCAAACGTAATGGTTGTATTAAAACGTCCTTGGGTTTTGGCTTCTATTAAACTTGCTGTAGATTGAATAATTTTAATCGGAATGGGTATCGCTTGATTACGATTTCCTTGTACTCCATGATGGGCAAAAGGAACATGACTGGGATCAGCTACATTTTCAACTAAGGTTTGCCAATCATATTCTAAATCCCGCACGTAAGATGACCAAACAAAGCCTTGACTCGCATCAATTTGAGGGGATAAAGGTAATGGAGTATTTGCAGCTTGTTCACTTGAATTTGGATCAGCCCAAACCCAAAGCAGATCATTGGCTTCTTGGGTGGGAAATTTTCTAACACAAAAATTTTGTTTGTTTTTACTAATAATTTCTGGCTTTTCCGCTTGAGGAATAGTTGTACAAATCCCTTGTTCATCAAACTGCCAACCGTGATAACTACACATTAAATTGCCTGTTTTTTCATCAATTCTACCCTCACTCAACGGGGCTAAACGATGGGGACATTGATCTAAAAATACTTGATAAGTTTGACTCGATTTTGGCTTCCAAATGACTAAATTTAGTCCCAACAGTGTAACAGGAGTCGGTCTTTCCGGATCAAGATCTTCAACAGGTGAGAGAGGATACCAGTTTTGAAAAAAATTAAATTTAGAAGACATCTTTTTTGATCGTGAGCAGTATTGTGGGGGCGGGTTTAAACAGTGAACAGCGCAAACTTGCGGCCCGGCGGTTTCCGCCGAGAGCAAAGTTTGTAAGAGAGTGACCAGTGACCAGTAACCAGTAACCAGTGAACAGTAACCTGTTACCAGTGAACAGTAACCAGTGATAACTGTAAAAACTGGTCACTGTAAACTGTAAAAACTGGTCACTGATAACTGTAAACTGTAAACTGTAATGAACCCGCCCCTACAACAAGCCCTGAACACCAATCAATCAGTTAATTAATCAGAAATTAGGCAATGCTAAAATGTTCTTTGAGCTTGTCTTCTTGTTCTTGAGATAGATTAGATTGAATCAATTCAGTTTGCTCTCCTGTCATCGCATCCAGAACTTTATCAACCGTTGCTTTTTCGCTCATTAAAAACAGCGCAGAAGTTCCTTCTGTAACTTTTGAGCGCACATCTTTAATAAAATCATCGTTGATGCCATAATCACTAAAATGACCACTCAAAGCACCCGCTAAAGCACCCATTGCCATCCCCAGAATTGGCACAAAAAAGATTAATCCAAACAGCATTCCCCAAAACGCGCCATCTAATGCACTCAAACTGGTTATATCAACAGCTTGTTTGGTTTTGGGTTTCTTTTTTCCTTCAGGCCAAGTGACAACTGCCGCATCTACAATGGTGATTAAATGTTGCTTTTGCAACTCTTTTAACTTCGCTAAAGCATTCTCTGCGCCATCAGGGCTGTTAAATTTCCAAACCGTTAAATTAGCCATGATTAGTTTCCCCTGAATTCAGTTATTAATGTTAAGCTCTAACGACCGCATTATACCACGATCAGGGGACGTGAGAAAACTTTTCTGACTGACTCCTGAAACAGAAAGAATAACAACCACAATAGACCCAGAGAAAAGTCAAGAGTAAATCTTTGTGTCTTTGTGTCGATCGTGGTGAGTTTCCTGCCCCCAAAACGACTTAAAAATCGATACTCATCGGGGTTCGAGGGAAGGGAATCACATCGCGAATATTAGCCATTCCCGTCATAAATTGTACCACTCGTTCAAAGCCTAAACCAAATCCCGCATGAGGAACAGTACCATATTTTCGTAAATCTAAATACCACCAAAGTTCTTCAGAGTTTACGTCCATTTCCGCCATGCGATTTTCGAGAACATCTAAGCGTTCTTCCCGTTGAGAACCGCCAATAATTTCGCCTATTTTCGGGGCTAATACATCCATCGCCCTAACGGTTTTTCCATCTTCATTTAACCGCATATAAAAAGCTTTGATGTCTTTCGGATAATCCGTAACAATTACAGGCTTTTTAAACAAGTCTTCGGCGAGATAGCGTTCATGTTCGGATTGTAAATCTAAACCCCAACTCACGGGAAATTCAAAGGTCTTATCTGCCTTTTCTAAAAGTTTAATCGCTTCAGTATAGGTCAAGCGCTCAAACTGATTATTGATGATATTGTCAGCAGTTTCTAATACGCTTTTATCAATGCGTTCGTTAAAAAATTCCATATCTTCGGGGCATTTTTCCAACACAAACTTAAAGATGTATTTTAAGAAAGATTCAGCTAAATCCATATCCCCTTCTAAATCACAAAATGCCATTTCCGGTTCAATCATCCAAAATTCAGCTAAATGGCGAGAAGTGTTAGAATTTTCAGCCCGAAAAGTCGGCCCAAACGTGTAAACATTTCCAAACGCCATCGCCATAATTTCGGCTTGTAACTGACCACTAACCGTTAAAAAAGCAGGCTTTCCAAAAAAGTCTTTGCTAAAATCAACATCCTTTGATTCAGTTAAGGGTAAATTATTTAAATCCAAACTGGTAACGCCAAACATTTCCCCTGCACCTTCACAGTCACTGGCGGTAATAATCGGAGTATGAATCCATAAAAAACCCCGTTCTTGAAAAAATTGATGAACCGCCGCAGAACAAGCATTTCTCACCCGAAAAACAGCACCATAAGTATTCGTTCGTGGGCGTAAATGAGCAATCGTTCGTAAAAATTCAAAAGAGTGACGCTTTTTCTGTAAAACGTAGGTTTGAGGGTCAGCATCGCCATAAATCATAACAGAATTGGCTTTCAATTCAAGGCGTTGTCCTTTGGCGGGAGATTCAACCAACGTTCCCACAATCTCAATAGACGCACCTGTGTTAAGCTGTTTGAGAATATCTTGATAGTTTTCTAAATCGGCATTGAGTACCACTTGTAAATTTGCCATCGCAGAACCATCATTGACTTCAGCAAAAGCAAATTCTTTAAACTCCCGTTTGGTTCGAACCCACCCTTGAACCGTTACAACTTCATCAGGTTCACCACTTCTGAGTATTTCTGCAATACGTCGCGTCGTCATACAAGTTCTATCCTTAAACTGACCCATTTCTTCTACTTCCTACAATTTTGACACTCCCTCGGCATTTTTCACGGTAGATTCTTCCCCATAACCTCTTACAAGATTGCCTATTCCCTATCCCCTATCCCCTGGTCACTGTAAACTGTAAACTGTATCCCCTATCCCCTGGTCACTGTAAACTGGTAACTGTCTTCACTGATAACTGGTCACTGTAAACTGTAAACTGTATCCCCTATCCCCTGGTCACTGTAAACTGGTAACTGTCTTCACTGATAACTGGTCACTGTAAACTGTAAACTGTATCCCCTATCCCCTGGTCACTGATAACTGGTAACTGTCTTCACTGATAACTGGTCACTGTAAACTGTAAACTGTCCCCTATTCCCTCTTGCCTCTTTATTGGTACAATCAAAGATTATCGATTTCAATCTCTGTTTAGAAGTGTAGGAGACCGATTCAATGCCACAGGCAGTTGGCGTTATTCAAACCCTTGGCTTTCCTGGTGTGCTAGCTGCGGCTGATGCAATGGTTAAAGCAGGACGAGTGACTTTGGTGTACTATGGGTTAGCCGAACGGGGTGAGTTTATGGTTGCGATTCGGGGAGGAGTTTCTGAAGTGAAACCTGCAATGGAAGCTGGAATTAGAGCGGCTGAGAACACCTTTGGTTGTACAATTATCACTCACTACACCATTCCCAATCCTCCCGAAAACTTGGAAGCTGTTCTTCCCATTGCATATAGCGAAGAAAGTGAACCTTTCCGGGTTTAATCTTGAACAGATTAGCGATACTGAAGCTTAACATAACTTTGATTTAAACGAGACGGTCGCCAATCTTCCTAAAATCAATCTAGTCTAACTCCATCACATTTGCATTCATTCATTCAGGAGAACTTCCATGTCACAACAAGCCGTTGGCGCCCTCGAAACGAAGGGATTTCCGGGAATTCTGGCCGCCTCCGATGCGATGGTTAAAGCAGGCCGTGTTACATTAGTCGGTTATATTCGAGCCGGGAGTGCGCGTTTCACCGTAATGATTCGGGGGGATGTCTCCGAAGTTAAGACGGCTATGGATGCCGGAATAGCGGCAGTAGAAAAGGTGTACGGGGGTGCATTGGAAACCTGGGTGATTATTCCTCGTCCCCATGAAAACGTAGTTGCCATTTTACCGATTGATTTTAGCGAGGAAGTTGAACAATATCGAGCCGCCGCAGAAGGCTTAACACTTCCGGGAATGCCTAACCGTCGATAGAAAACTGGGGTATGGGGACAATAATATCGAGTCTGCAATCAGAAATGTGAATCTTAAAAAATCTGGGACAGCAGTTTTGGTAGAGGTTTGAGTGACGCGCGAGAACTTCTGAAGTCAATTTGTTTGTTTGTTTTCTGATTATTTTTTGGTCAATGTCCCTGTCCCCTCTTTCCTTAGCAAGTTGCGAGTTTGTTTAGATCCTCGCTAGCATAGAACGGGTTGACATATCGATCACCTTTAGAGAGGAATTCTGAGAATATGAATTTACTTGAGAAAATGTTTGGTGTTCAGGAGACCGATCACCGAATATCATTATCTCCGGCTGAAGCGTTTGCCGCAATAGCTGTCGCTGCCATCGCTGCTGATGGTTATCTCTCCAATCAGGAACGTCATCGCATTGTCGAGGTATTACTCCAAGTCTATCTGTTTCAAGGATACTCAGAGCAACGTTTGACGGAACTGCTAGAAAAGTTGTTTAACTTGCTTTCAACGCGAGGAATTGATCCTTTAGTGGCGATCGCCCGAGAGTCTTTACCCGCAGAATTGCAAGAAACAGCATTTACTGTCGCTGTTGACTTGGTTTTGATTGATGGCGAGTTATCCCCCCAGGAAAAAAGCTTTTTAGTGCGTCTGTGGAATATCATGGATATCCCCGTCGAAACCGCTTCTCAAATTTTGGATCTCAAAGTTGAGGAGTATAACGCCATTGAAATTGCCCATCAGAGTTAACTCACCTGTCTACCGTCTAAAATTTGCTGATAGGCAAGGATGGTTTGTTGAGCGATCGCATCCCAACTGTATTGCTGTAGAGCGAATTGTTTAGCATTTCTCCCGCGACGCTGGCGTTCCTGTTGATTTTGCAAAGCTGATCCAATCAACGTCGCGATCTCCAACTCCTCACACTCACTCACCCAACCCGCCTCTGCTTGTTTGACTTGCTCCCAAATCTGCACTCCATCTGAAATCACGACAGGTATTCCCGCTACCATTGCTTCCGCTACAGCAATACCAAAGTTTTCATAATAGGAGGGTAAAACAAATAAATCAGCCGTTTGTAATAATCTCGCTTTCTCTTCCCCAGTGACAAACCCTGTAATGGTCGTGTATTCTGCTAAAGAAGATTGTTGAATCTGGGTTTGAATTTGGGCTTCGTAGGCGGGATCTTGAGGATTCGATCCCGCTAAAACAAATTGAAACCGATGTCCGGCGGCTAACACTCGTTCTAACGCCGGAATCAGTAAATTCAACCCTTTTTTGGGTTCAATCCGCGACATGAACAAAATCACTGGAGGATTGTTGGATTCTGTGTTTTTCTCATATAGGGGAGGATTCACCCCCAAGGGAATCACTAAATCTCGTGTAGATACCCCAAAACGTTCAGAAACTTCTGCTTCGAGTTGACTGGTAAAATGCAGAGCCGCAGATCCGGCAATATTACCTTGTTCTAGTAGGGCTACATAAATTTTTTTTAATTGCTTTTTTTTCTGCAAATCAGCCGGATCAAGGGTTCCTAAAGGTCGCAAAATATAAGGCAAATTTCGCATTCTCGCCACCGTCGCCGCCCCACTACTGACCGGAGAAAATAAAGCGTGAATATGGGCTAAATCAAACTCGCTAGCGTGTTGCCATAACCAGTTTAATAGATTCAGGGAAAATTTATAGCGTCGAAACGGCGAACAGCGAAAATAACGCACGGTGTAACCATTTTCACGAACAGGTTGATTGAGGGGAACATCTAAAGGCGGTTGACCAATATCCCCATTAGAATCTGTCGTTAAAATGGTTACATCAACCCCTTGCGTCGCCAACGCTGCCGACAGTCCCCGCACCATCTGACTAGGGCCACCATAAACTAACGCAATAGAAGGAACAATTTGAAGAATCCGCATTTTACAGTTATCAGTTATCAGTGACCTGTTACCAATAAAAAACAGGTTTAAAGCCCCGTCGTTCACGACGGATTATTGTATGGTACAATAACTTATCGTGGTGCGACAATGATAAACATGATTGTCTATGAAATGAAGCTACAAGGAACAAAAGCCCAGTACAAAAGGTTAGACGAAGCTATCCGTACTGGTAGGTTTGTTCGCAACAGCATCATTAAAGCATGGATAGACGGTCAAATCAAAAGTCGTAACGATGCTTATACCTACTGCAAACTACTGTCAGACAACCCGAGTTTTCCCTGGGTAAACCAACTCAATTCTATGGCTCGACAAGCCCACGCAGAAAGAGCATGGGCATCCATTTAAAAACGGATAGAGAAGCGGAAGAACGGATTAACTTAACTGTAAAACCCATAGATCTTGGCATCTCACAGATAGCTTAATCCGTTAAATCCTTATCCTATCTGTTTTAAATTGAGAGGTTCTATAAGAATTGTCGGCAAAAAATATCCGGTAGAAAAGGATTCCCAAAGTTTAAAAAATCTCAAGTCAGAGCATCTGTTGAATACAAAACATCGGGATGGAAACTTTCAGAAGATAGACGCTATTTAACGTTTTCTGATAAGTTTCAAGCAGGTACATTTAAACTTTGGGGTAGCCGAGATTTACACTTCTATCAACTCCAACAAATTAAACGAGTTAGAGTGATTAGAAGACACGATGGGTATTATGCTCAATTTTTGATAGACCATGAAAGGGAGGAAAACAAAGAACTCAGCAACAAACAAACAGGGCTTGATGTAGGTCTTAACTATTTCTACACAGATTCCACCGGGATACAGGTAGAGAATCCCCGTTTTCTAAGAAAAGATGAGCGACGAATTAAAAAGCTGCAACGTCGGTTATCTCGAACAAAAAAGGGAAGTCAAAACCGCTCAAAAGCCAGAAATCGTTTAGGTAGAAAATATCTTAAGGTTTCACGCAGGCGTAATGATTGGGTTTGTAAACAGGCCCAACACGTCATACAGTCTAACGATTTGGTAGCGATTGAAAACCTACGGATACGCAATCTAGTTAAAAATCATCATCTAGCCAAGTCAATTAACGATGCCGCTTGGTACAGATTTAGAGAATGGTTAGAGTATTTTGGGAGAATTTATGGGGTGACGGTGATTGCCGTTGAACCTGCATACACGTCTCAAAACTGCTCAAATTGTGGTGAAAAGGTTGTCAAAACTCTCAGTACGAGAACTCATAAATGTCCTCACTGTGGGTATGTAGCAGACCGAGATGAAAATGCCGCCAAAAATATTCTAAAATCTGCACTTAAACAACTATCAAATCAAGAAACGGATAAGAAATAGATTAACGGATTAACTTGACTGTAAAACGCATAAATCTAGGCTTCTCACACGTAGCTTAATCCGTTTTTCCGCTTAATATCTGTTTTTAAAATACCGTCGGGCAGACGGAAATCAACGCCTCCCGAGAGACTGATCTCTGCTTAAGTGGGGAAACCCAGTTGAGTAAGTCAACTCAACGAAAGAGGAAACCCAAACAGTGATGTTTGGAATCTCCGTTGTTTACGACGGAGAGGATGTCAACAGTATTTACAGTGAACAGTTATCAGTTATCAGTTTTTCAGATAATTCTTGAATTCTTGAACTCCTGAACTCCTGAACTTCCTGACTCCTGACTCCTGAGTCCTGACTCCATTAAAACTTAATCCGTTGTCGATGATTTGCCACAGACTGCACCAGTCCGATCGCGATAAAATTACTCAACAAAGCTGATCGACCATAACTCAGGAAAGGCAAAGGAATACCTGTAACTGGAGCTAACCCGATATTCATGCCAATATTAACAAAAACCTGAAACACGATCATACACAAAACCCCAATGGCGAGCAGGGAACCAAAGGTATCTTTTGCAGTTAAGGCGATCATCACCAAACGCCAACACAATATCCAAAAGACAACCAATACACAAACACAACCAATAAAGCCAAGTTCTTCGCCAATGGCAGAAAAAACAAAGTCGGTGTGCTGTTCTGGGATAAAGTTTAACTGGGTTTGAGTGCCTTGATAGAGTCCTCGTCCGTGCAGTTGTCCTGAACCAATGGCGATCCGGGATTGAATTAAATGATATCCTGAACCGAGGGGATCTTGTTCGGGGTTGAGAAACCCAGTCAGCCGTTGTTTTTGATAATCTTGCAGTAAACCCCAAAAGAAAGTTCCGAGTTCTCCCGCGCCTAAATTTGCCAGCAATGCCAAGGGGCCAGTCAGCCAACGGATGGGTAAACTCCACCAACCGACAAACCCCATCAATACCGCCCAAACGATCCCGGCTTGTTGATTAACTGTGAATAAAATCACTGAACCGATGGGAGCAACCAATAAAATGAGCCAACCCGGATGAACATTTCCCCAATACAACATTCCCAGGGTAATGGCACCGAAAATCAGCGAGGTTCCTAAGTTGGGTTCGATAAACACTAATCCCCAAGGCACCGCCGCGATCGCTAACATTTTGATCACATCGGGGATAGTTGGGGTCGTGCGTTCGTGTAATAAGGCCGCTAGGGTGATAATAATCCCGACTTTGGCAAATTCTGAGGGTTGGACGTGAAAGCCGCCAATATTAATCCAACGTTGCGCCCCTAAAGCGGTGGTCCCGATAATCTGTACCGCAATTAAGGCGATAATGGTGGCTACATAAATCACCCATTTCCAGTCTAATAAGCGTTCGTAACGGCATCCGGCAATCCCGATAGCGGCAACTAAACCGATACCGCCCATCAGCCAATGTTGCCACCAGTCTGTCAGACCTTGGTTGAGTTCGACACTGCGGATCATCACTCCGCCTAAGATAGTTAGACCGATCGACAGAAGAAATAGGGGATAATCAACTTGATCCCAAGCTGAAAAGGGAGTTCGCCGACGTCTTCCCAGGCGCATTTTTTCAAACATAGTTATCGGGTCGTGTTTTGCAGATGGTCGTTTTTCTATCGTTTTCAAACGCTTTCAGGCACAGTCGGGAGTCCCTGGTTGGGAATTTCTAGTTTGAGGTTGCAGTCGGTTCGTATAGGTACTCAAAGGAGTTTCCATCGAGATCTCGACCATAGAAGGAGGCGGTGCCGTCTCGGTGTTCGTGAATAGAACTTACCTCGATCCCTTGGGTTTTGAGGTGTTCATAGGCGGTTTCCATTTCGCTGCGATCGCTAAATACAAAGCCGAAATGGGCGCCTGCTTGGTCATAACCGGGACTTAGTAGGGCTAACCCATCTTCTCCGGCTTTGAGGTAGGCCCAGTCTGCATCTTTCCAAACCAACCTCATGCCCAAATTTTTATAGAATTGTGCCGCTTTGTCTATATCGTTGACACAAATGGCTACGTGGCCTAGTCGTTTTAGCTTCATGGCAATAATTGTTAACGTGCTTTTCTGGTCAACCGAACACCGCCTTTTAAAGCCGGGGCTTGCGGTTGACTCGCGAACCGAGTGAGATTATTCTACCGCCTGCTATCGAAAACTGATATAACACGGTATAAACCGTATTAATGTTTCGTTCGGTGCCTCACCCCGGACTGTCGGCAGCACCCGGTCAGACAGGCTTTTTACCAAGAAGCCCTCGGCATAACCTTCTAAATTTAGGCTGGCATTTAAATCACGGTCAACGCTTACACCGCAATTATTACAGTTAAAAACTCGTTCTTTCAGTGGCATTTCTTGAACGTGACCGCAACTTGAACAGGTCTTAGTTGACGGATAAAATCTGTCAGCAAAAACTACTACTGAGCCGTACCACTCGGACTTATACTCGACTTGGCGGCGAATTTCATAAAGAGCAGAATCGGCAATAGCACCCGCTAATTTATGATTTTTCATCATCCCAGAAACATTCAAGTCTTCTAACCCGATAACTGCGTGGTTTTTGCATAGCCATGAGGTTAGTTTGTGAATTGTATCTTTGCGAATGTTAGCCACTCTTTGATGTGCTTTTGCAAGTCTCAGTCTAGCTTTATTCCTGTTGTTAGAACCCTTCTGTTTTCTCGAGAGTTCGCGCTGAAGTCGAGCCAGATTTTTTTGAGCTTTTTTGTAAGCTCTGGGGTTGTCAAAAACAGTACCATCTGAACAGGTAGCCAATGCCTTAACTCCAACATCAACACCCAGATAAACTCTTGATTTAACAGTCTGTTCTGGCTCAAATTCGTAGGCTACAGACAGATACCAAGAATCAGCTACTCGACTAATTGTGACTCGCTTTGTGTTGATTTCAGGTAGGGGTTCATAAGTGCTGATCCATCCAATAAAAGGAAGCTTCAATTTTCTCCCTGAAAACCTCATTACTTTGCCACAATTATCAATCGTAAAGCTATCATTTCTGCCTTTTTTCTTGAACTTAGGATGTTTGGCAACGCCTTGAAAAAAGCGACTGAAAGCTTCCCCCAAGTGCATGAAGGCAAATTGATAAACCCTAGAACTTAGCGTTGACTGCCAGGGATAGTTTGGCTTAATGTGATTGGTGTAGAACTTTTTTAGCTTATTCGTTGAAGGTTTTAAACCCTGTTTGTAAGCTTCATTCCACATCGCCAAAGCCCAATTCCAGACCCACCTAGAATATCCGGCGTGGGTCGCCATTAAGGTTCTTTGACGGTTGTTAAGTTTGAGTTGGGTTTGAAAGGCTCGTTGCATAGATCTATTATCTGATCTTACAGATAGTACCGTTTTGTACCATAAATCGTCTACTAAGTTACTTCTCTATTGTGCCGCTTTGAAGTCCGACTTGCAGGTAAGTTTGGCGATCGCTTTGCTCTAAAGTGCATAAGGGGTGATCACTCAGACGTATGTTAGGGAGAATGGCTCTAAGTGTTATACGTTCATAGGTATAACCTAAACACACTCTCCCTAACGGGTTGGGTGTATTTTTTTTTGAGCGGGTTCAAACTTTTGGTCGGTTGAGCTTGTTCTTCTGTTGTGGGGCATAATGAAAGAAGACCCTCTGCATCTCAATCAATTCTGAAGAAGTGACAAGATTAGGGTTGAAAATTTAGGGTTTTGGGTAGAATTCAACTTAATTTTTACCTGGAAAATCGGCGGGTTCTATGAAGTTTTCTCTACAAAAAAAAGTTTTTTTGGGTTTTGGGCTTTCTTCTACTTTATTAATATTGGTTACTTCGAGTGGCTATGAAACCGCTAAACGATTAGCTGAAACAAAACAGTGGGAAGTTCATACCAAGCAAGTTTTAAGAGTTTTAGAAGATATTTCCGCCGATTTGTCGGATGCTGAAACGGGTCAGCGAGGCTATTTGCTCACGCAGCAAAAACGATATTTACAACCTTATAAAAATGCGATTATACAGATTGATCAAGATTTGGATATCCTCAGATCCTTGACTTTAGATAATCCGATTCAACAGCAAAATATTCAATCTTTATCGAATTTGATTGACAAAAAATTATTAGAACTGGAAACAACTATTACTCTCTCTAGAACGGTGAGTAATCAAGCCGCAATTGAATTGGTCAAAACCAATGAGGGAAAAAAATTGATGGACGGAATTCGTCAAGTTTTGCAGGAAATGAAACAAGAAGAAGAACGATTGTTTGAACAGCGTTTAAAAGTCACCGATCAAGTTATTGAAAACAGTTATATTGTTTTAGCTTTAGGAATTTTTTTTGATTTAGGATTGCTTTCTGTTCTTTATTTACTGATTTATCGGGAGATTCGTCAAAAAATTGTAGCTCAAATGGAGTTGATCGAACTTAATAAAGCCGCATTACGTTTTGTTCCTGAAAAGTTTATTGAACTTTTAAATAAACAGAGTATTCTTGAGGTTGATTTAGGCGATCAAGTTGAACGAGAAATGTCTGTATTATTTTCGGATATTCGTTCATTCACTGCCCTCAGTGAAAGTCTTTCTCCTGAAGATAATTTTAAACTCATTAATGCTTATCTCTCTCGAATGACACCTGTTATCACTGAACATCATGGCTTTATTGATAAATATATTGGCGATGCAATTATGGCTTTATTTAGCCGAAGTTCTGATGATGCAGTCAAAGCAGCAATTGCTATGTTAAAAACTTTAAATGAATATAATCAAAATCGAATAAAATCAGGCTATATTCCTCTAGAAATTGGCATTGGAATTAATACAGGAAAATTGATGTTGGGAACGGTTGGAGATTCTCATCATATGGAAGGAACAGTGATTAGTGATGCCGTTAATTTAGCCTCTAGAATTGAAGAATTAACGAAAATCTATCAAATTCCTTTATTAATTTCTGAGTCTACATTTTGTCGTCTACAATCTAAAACAGACTATGCTATTCGTTTAATTGATCGAGTTCAGGTTAAAGGACGCTCAGAATCAGTAGCAGTTTATGAAGTTTTTAATGCAGATTCGCCCGAAGATTTATCGGCTAAATTATCAAATTTATCAACATTTTCTGAAGCCGTTTCTTTATATCACCAGCAAAATTTTATTGAGGCGAGTGAAGCTTTCAAAGACTGTTATCAAACCAATCCTAATGATTTAGTGGTCAAAATATATTTAGAACGTTTTCAGCAAAATATCTTCAATCCGACAATTTCCTCTATTCCTAACTCTTATTTAATTTAATTTCAAAAGTGGATAATCTTCGGGGGGAGAGGCTGACCATTCCCACATGGAACCTGGATAATTTTTGGCTGAAAATCCTAAATCAACTAACACAGAAGTTAACCAAGCTGATCGTACACCTCCGGTACAATAGCTAACAATTTCTTTTTCGGGTGTAATGCCTTTTTCTGCTAATTGATCTAAAATGACTTGACGGGGAAGTAACATTCCGTTTTCATCCAGCCAGTCTTTATAATAAAGGTGAATCGCTTCGGGAATATGACCGCCTCGTTGTTCTCCGTAGGGCGTTTCTCCTGCATATTCTCGGGGTTCACGACTATCTATGATGACTAAATTCTGATGATTCAAATGATTTTTGATTTCCGAGCGATTAATTTCCCAGTCAGGGCGACGTTTAACTTGAAAATCTCCCTTGGGGGGTTGAGTGGGTTTGAGACTATTTTCAAGCGTTAAACCTGCTTTAACTAACGCCGCATAACCGCCATCTACCCAAACCGCTTGAGAATGACCTAAACTGCGTAACATCCAAACAATGCGACCTTCTTCACCCCATCCGGTTTTTGGGTCAATGTAGACAATAACGGGTTTATGACTAAAAATACCAATTGCTTGCAATTTTTGAGTTAAAACCTGATCATCGCTCAGTAGTTTACCGCGATCAGGTGGGTTTGGACGTGAAAAGTCCTGCCAACTGATAAAAGTTGCATCTTTTAAGCGTTCCCAGTGTAGAATCTTTAATGAACGAGCATCTAAGAGGGTTGCACCTTGTTTTAACAAGATTTTGGCTTGTTCACCACTGACAATCCATTGATGTTCAGGGATTTCAGAGGGTTGGGAATCTTGAGTAAATTTAGACCGACTCGAATGATCAAGGGCGGGAGTTCCTGGCTTTAGAGAAACAATGATGATCACAATTGCTATCAATCCTAATCCCGTCAACCCCAGAAAACCTATGGAACTGCTGAGAATGTTTGGTTTAATACCACTGAGAAGCAAGTTTTCCCCCTAAAGTTAGCTGCAAAACTAAAGAAAAAGCAAAGGAAGTCAAATGTTGATTGAGATTCCGTTAAGTTAAACTCTGGAAGAAGCCCCTCTGTAAATGTACTGTTTACTACCTCAAGATCCTCTGCTCAATGAGATAATAGCAGGACTTTGAGTTCGTTTATGCGTTCCCAAGACTCAAACAAGTTTGGAGGAGGATTCTAGTCGGATGTCAGCATGACCGAAAAAAAGCGGGATGCAAGCCTTGTTGTCAACGACGGTTAACTTACTTTCTGCACATAAATGTCTATGTGGTATAGTAATATTATACGCCAAATAAGCTAGCGTCAATGATAGTCTACGAATTCAAAGCAAAAGGGAAATCACACCAATATAAAGCAATCGATGAAGTAATCCAAACATCTCAGTTTGTTCGGAACTCATGTCTGCGGTATTGGATGGATA